>JBKJJI010000048.1:0-3727 GCA_046598115.1 Acidimicrobiia bacterium
GCTGGAACCAGCAGACGAGGTCGGCGGCCATGCACACGAGGCCGAGCCTCGCCCAGTTCGCGTCGAGATCGCTGAACGGGAACCGACACAGGCCCGAGTCTTGCCCTTCCGCACCGAGTCGAACAGCGCGCGGAGATCCTCGGGCGACAGGACCGGGACGGGTTGCGTCTCCGCGGACGGTTCGCGCATGTTCACCATCGGGGACCGCTCCACGATCTCCTCGCGTTCGGCCCACCGGTAGAACGCGCGCAGGTGCCGATACCGGGTCAGGACCGTCTCGGGTGCATCCGTCTCGGCGCGCTCCGCGAGCCACCGGTTGATCTGGCCCGTGGTCACATCGGCCATTGACTTCGGTGGGTCGTCCAGGTCGTCCAGCCACGCGCCGAAGAGCCCGAGGTTGTAGGTGCGGTTCTCGATGCTGCGCTCGGCCTTCCCCGCGGCGCGCAGCTCGTAGGTGTGCTCGGTGAGGATCGCGTCGAGATCACGCACAGGGGAGGCCCTTCGAGAGGGATGCGATCAAGCTCGGGATCTGCTCCCGAGTGAAGTAGACCCCGGCTTCGGTCGCGACCTCGTCGTCGTCGTCGTCGTTCCACTCGACCGGGACGCCCGTGAGTTCCTCCCACCGTCGCGGTGCGTTCGGATCGGTGAAGCCGATGGATCCGTCCCCGCCGTGGAAGCCCGAGGGATCGCCCGACCCGATGCAACAAACGAAGGTGCCGACACCGCGCCGCCAGCAGAGGGCGATGAGTTCCTCAAGGCCCTCATCGACGGAGAACCCGAGTTCGGGTAGGTCGACCTGGGGGTGCGAGGGCTTCCATGCCCTGCTGGCATGAAATCGCGGGTGTGCGCTGTGCTTGAGGATGTGGGTTGCGAGTGGTGCTGTTTCCGCAGGTCAGGCTATGGAACGATCCCGAGGCGCTTCGCGATCACCTCGTTCATGATCTCGTCGGTGCCGGCGCCGATGCGTTGCAGCCGGGCGTCCCGGAAGGCACGGCTCACCGACGCCTCGTGCATGTACCCGAAGCCGCCGTGCACCTGGAGGCAGGTGTCGGCGAGGCGGTTGAACACCTGGGCCGAGTACTTCTTCGCCATGGAGATCTCGGCGACGGGGTAGTCGCCTTGGAGGATCCGCCAGACGGTGTCGTAGACGAGCGCGCGTGCCGCGGCGAGCTCGGTCGCGGCGTCGGCGAGCGCGTGCGCGATGACCTGGTGTCCGGAGATCGGGGTGCCGAACGTCTCGCGCGTCCGGGCGTACTCGATCGTGTCGGCGAGCACCCGTTCCGCGTACCCGATGCATGCCGCGGCGCTCGAGATGCGTTCGTACTGGAGCTGCCACATGAGCTGGGCGAAGCCCCGCCCGGGCTCGAGCCCGATGAGGTTCGCGTGCGGGACCTCGACGTCGTCGAGCGCCAGCTCGGCCGTGTCGCTCGCCTGCATCCCGAGCTTCCGGAGCTTGCGCGACACGCTCACACCCGGGGTGTCGGTGTCGACGAGGAGCAACGAGATCCCCGAGTGCCCCGCATCGGGGTCGGTCTTCACCACACAGGTGAGGAAGTCGGCGCGCACCCCGTTCGTGATGTAGGTCTTGGAGCCGTTGACGCGCCAGACGTCGCCGTCGCGCGTCGCGCGGGTCTTGATGCCGGCGACGTCGGACCCCGCGTCCGGCTCGGTGATGGCGATCGCCGCGATCTTCTCGCCCGCGATCGCCGGGCGGAGGTAGCGCTCGCGTTGATCGTCGGTGCCGAACTCGGCGAGTGCGGGCGTGGCCATGTCGGTCTGGACCGAGAGCGCCATGGCGAGTGCCCCGCATCCCGACCGGGCGACCTCCTCCACGAAGACGACCTCGGCGGCGAGGTCGCCGTCGCTGCCGCCCCAGGCTGCCGGGTAGTGCAGCCCGAGGAACCCGAGCTCGCCCGCGCGCCGGAACACCGAGTCCGGGAAGAGCTCGGCGTCCTCCCACTCCTCGATGTGGGGAGTGAGCTCCGCCTCGACCCAGCGCCGCACCGACGCCCGCAGCTCGTCGTGCTCGGCCGTGAAGATGGGGTGCTTGGATGGCTGGCTCGCGTCGGGATTCATCAGCGACAACGGTGCCACACGGGGCTCATGCGCCGTAGACTTGTGTGTCCATGACGCGGTCGATCCTCCAGCGCCGGCTCGTCGACGTCTCCGACCGGCTCAAGCGCCTCCGGGCCGAGCTGGCCGTGACCACCGAGCAGGCGTCCTTCTTCGACGACGAGGCCGACGACGCCCGGCTCCGTGCACTCGTCGCGGAGACACCGCTCACCGATGTCGAGGCCCGCGACGCCCGTCGTCACGCCGACAACATGGCGCGTCACCGCGAAACGCTGGCCGTCTCGATCCAGGCCCTCGAGTCCGAGCAGGACACGCTGCTGGACCGCATGTCGGCCGAGCTCTCGGCCTCCTGAGCCGGCGTGGCAACGACCGAGCAGGGCGCCAGTCCCCGGGTGGTGATCGCCGAGGACGAGTCGATCATCCGCCTCGACCTGCGTGAGCTGCTCGAAGAAGAGGGGTACTCCGTCGTCGGGGAGACCGGCCGGGGCGACGAGGCCATCGACCTCGTGCGCGACCTCGTGCCCGACCTCGTGATCCTCGACGTCAAGATGCCCGGGCTCGACGGGCTCTCTGCCGCACGCCAGATCGCGAGTGAGCGCCTGGCGGCTGTCCTCATCCTCACGGCCTTCTCCCAGCGGGATCTCATCGAGCAGGCGCGCGACGCCGGTGCGCTCGCGTACCTCGTGAAGCCGTTCCAGAAGAGCGATCTGGTGCCCGCGCTCGAGCTCGCCCTCGCTCGCCACGCCGAGCTCACCTCCCTCGAACGCCATGTCGAGGATCTCGAAGGCCGGCTCGAGGCACGCAAGCTCATCGACCGCGCGAAGGGCCGTCTCATGGACGAGCACGGGCTCGACGAGCAGACCGCCTGGCGATTCGTCCAGACGCGCGCCATGAACGAACGGGTAAAGATCGCCGAGATCGCCCGGCGAGTGATCGAAGGAGAGCTCACACCATGAAGAGGGTCATCGCCCTGGCCGTCCTCGTCGTCGTCGTGATGGCCGGCGCCACGCCGGCCTTCGCGGCTCCGCCCGTCGTGCTCACCGAGACCGAGCTGACCGCCGGTCTTCTCGCTCCGACAGCCGTGCCCGGCGGAGGGTGGACGCCCGCCGCGCCCGGCGTGCTCGAGTCGCGGCCGTGGGCGCAGGCGAACGACATCGAAGGTGGCTGGTGTGACGGCGGGACCGACGCGTACGCCGCCGGTGAGCTCCAGGTGGCGGCGACGGCCCAGGCGACCCTCGCGAAGTCGGTGGCGCCGGACGAGCCGACATGGTTCATCTGGACGAAGGCGTACTCGTTCCCTGACGTCGGGCGAGCCAAGTCGTTCCTGGAGACGGTCGTCGCGGCCGAGGCCTTCTGCGAGTCGTGGGTCCTCTCGGGTGAGCCGATCAACGGGGTCAGCGCCGAAGCGGTACCGATCGTGGCGATCGGGAACCAGCGTCTCGCCCTTCGCACCACGACGTCGGGTGACGGCGTGAGCGAGACCCAGGACTACGTGTACGTCCGGATCCGCAACAACGTGGTCGTCACACACACTCGGATCTCCCCGCCGGACGACTCGTTGGTCGTCTCGATCGCGAAGCGGTCAGCCAAGGCGCTGAAGAAGGCGGTCAAGGCCGCCGCCTGAGATGTCGCACCCGGGTCGCGGCGTACGATC
>JBKJJI010000290.1:0-4744 GCA_046598115.1 Acidimicrobiia bacterium
CGCTGGGCGATCCCGGCGGTCGGCTCGTCGAGGAGCAGGAGCCGGGGCTCGGCCAGCACGATCGCCGCGAGGTCGACGACCCGCCGCGTACCGGTCGACAGCTCCGACACCCGGTGATGGCGGAACCGCCCGAGGGCGAAGGCGTCGATCACGTCCGCGACCGCAGCCCGCTTGGCGCTCTCGGCCCGCCGGGCCCAAGGAAGATGGAACGTCGTCGAGAGGACGCCGGCGCGCTTCCTCGCGTCCTCCGACACCAGCAGCACCTCCTCCACCGACAGCTCGGGGAAGAGGCGGCAGTCCTGGAACGAGCGCACGAGGCCGAGGCCGGCGCGGTCCTCGGGCAGGTGGTCGACGAGATCCTCGCCGTCGAGGTGGACGCTCCCCGCGGTGCAGCGCGTGACCCCCGAGATCGCGTCGAGGAGCGTCGTCTTCCCGGACCCGTTCGGGCCGATGAGCCCGACCACCGTTCCGGGCTCGACGACGTGCGACACGCCGTCGACCGCATGCACGCCTCCGAACCACACCGTGACGTCGCGCAGCTCCAGCGCGGCGGGGTTCACCGCGCCACCTCCGCCGGTTCGATCGGTTCGCCCGGATCGACCGGATCGATGAGATCCCCATCCCGCCCGACCTGCCGCCCCCGCATCCGGTCGATCACCTGCGCGGTGCCGTCGCCGGCGCGCCGGGCCAGCTCGCCGAGCCCACCGGGAAGGTAGAGGAGGAACGCGAGGACACCGAAGCCGCTCGTGATGAACTGCACCGTCGAGGTCGACCCCAGCGCGGCGGGCAGCCCCACGAGGTATAGGGCGCCGAGCAGCGCGCCGGGGACGGAACCGAGACCGCCGATCACCACCATCGACAGCACCAGCACCGAGTCGGTCACCCCGAAGTCGCCCGGCTTGATGCGCTCGAGCCCGAACGCGAGCAGCACCCCGGCGACACCGGCCATGAACCCGGACAACGCGAACGCGAGCAGCTTCGTCGGCACGACGGGGACCCCCATCGCCCCGGCACCCGCCTCGTTGTCGCGCACGGCGATGAGGCGCCGCGCGATGCCCCGGTCTCGCCACGTGCGGGTGACCACGACCGCGACCAGCAGCACGATGAGCGCGAACCACGCGAAGTCGCGATCGGCGGTGAGGTCCCATCCGAGGACCGTCGGGCGCGTCAGGAGCGTCGACGCCCGGTCCGGGAGCCCCGTGCACACCTCGGTGCCGATCAGCGGTGCCGTCCAGCACGGCGTGGCGAGCACCGAGACCTGCATGAACAGCGCGAAGCCGAGGGTCGTGACGGCGAGGTAGAGCCCGCGGATCCGCAGTGCCGGGAGCCCGACCACCACCGCGACGGCGGCGGTGACGAGCCCCGCAACGGGCAGCAGCACGAGGAGGTTCCAGTCGCCGAGGCGAGCCGCCATCACCGCGCCCACCGCCACGAGGCCGAACTGCCCGAGCGACACCTGGCCTGCCCAGCCGGTCAGCACGGTGAGCGAGAGTGCGATGACTGCAAAGATGCAGACGCGCGCGATCAGGAAGGAGCGACCCGGCGACACGACGAGCGGGAGGAGGGCCGCGACCACGAGTGCCGTCGCAACACCACTCCGACCCACCCACGCGCGCGTCCGATCGACCGCAGCGCGCCCCGACTCCCCGCCGAGCGACCAGGTGGACCGCTCCTCGGTGCGCGCGTCGCGACGCAGGCGGCTCACCCGCACAAGCAGCACCACGAGAATCAGGGCGAAGAGCCAGAGCGTGATCTTGGCCGTCTTGTCCACGTCACCGACGAGGTTGAAGCTCAGGACCTGCTCCACGATCCCGATCGCGATCCCGGCCGCGAACGCGACCGTCAGGCTCGTCATCGCGGCGATGAGCGCCGCGGCTAGGGCCCGCAAGAGCAACCCGGGCGGGAGCGCCTCCTTGAGCGCGCTCGCCTGGCCCGGCGCTTCGAGCACCGCCGTGATCGCCGACAGCCCACCCGCGATCGCCCATGCCAGCGTCGACATGCGCTTCACCCACACCCCCGACAGGCGGGCGGAGTCCGAGTTCTCCGCCATCGCCCGCATCCCGAGCCCCCATGGGGTGAAGCGCAGGAACGCCGCAAGCGCGCCCGCCACGAGCGGCGCCACGATCAGGATCGTCACGTCGCCGGGCTGGAGGATCCCGCCACCGATGTGGATCTCGAAGTCGAACGGCGTCGGGTAGGGGACGAAGAGGTCCTTCGGCGCGACGAACGGCAGCACCGTGAGCAGGTAGAGCACCTGCGAGAGCCCGATGGTCGCGACCATCACAAGCACGCGGGGACGGCGGAAGAGGCGGCGCAGCAGCAGCTCGGACAGCGCGCCCATCGCAGCACCGAGCGCGAGCACGACGAAGAGCGACGGGTAGTAGAAGATCCCGAGATCGTTCGTGAGCTTGAGGAGGAACACGGCCGCGACGACCCCGAGCTGGCCGTGCGCGAAGTTGAGCACCCGGCTCGTGCGGTAGAGGAGCACCAGCCCGAGGGCGAGCAGGCCGTACAGCAGCCCGGCGACGAGACCCTGGGCGACACTGAAGAGCGTGATCTCCATCAGGGAGATCCGGTGAGGAACACCGGCCGGAGCAGGTCGTCGCGGGTCGCCAGCTCGGCAGTCGGCCCGTCGAAGCGGATCTCCCCGCGTTCGAGGAAGAACGAGTGCTCGGCGATCGACAGCGCGAGGTTGAGGCTCTGCTCGACGAGCAGCACCGTGGTGCCGTCGGCGTTCACCCGCTTGACGATCGCGATCAGGTCCTCGACGGTCTTGGGTGCGAGCCCGAGGGTCAGCTCGTCGATCATCAACAGCCGCGGCCGGGTGAGCAGCACCCGTGCGAGGGCCAGCATCTGCTGCTCGCCGCCCGAGAGCGTCCCCGCCGGCGCGTCGAGCCGAGCGTGCAACGCGGGGAACGCGTCCAGCGCCTCGTCGATCGCGGCTGACGCACGCGCCCGCTCCCGTCGGAAGGAGAAGCCGGCGAGGCGCAGGTTCTCGGCCACCGACAGCGACGGGAACGTCATCCGCCCGCCCACGAGGAGACCAGCTCCGAGCTGGAGCACCTGCTCGGCCTCGAGCCACGTCGACGTCGTCCCGAACAGGCGGATGGCACCGCGGTTGGGGTGGTCGAGGCCGGCGACCGCGCGCAGGAGCGTGCTCTTGCCGGCACCATTGGTGCCGAGGAGCGCCGCGATCTCGCCCTCGGCGACCTCGAGGTCGATGTCGAACAGCACCTGCTGGGTCCCGTACGCGAAGTCGAGGTTGTGGATCTGCAGCGCAGGGATCGCGCCACCCGAGCGTCGTCGCTGCTGCTCCTGGTAGCGCTCGAGCACGTCTTCGATGACGAGAGTGATGTCGCGTCGGACCCAGCGCGCGCCGAAGACGAGGAGCAGCCCGCCGAGCGCGCAGACCGGCGCCATCGTGGTGAGCGCGACGCGCGGACCGTCCTGGTAGCCGGCGGCACCGCTGATCGCGCCGAGCACGACCGCGCCCGCGAACCCGCCGATGACGAGGCCGTACACACCGAAGAGCGCCAGCGACAGGGTTCGCATCTCCGCGGGCGCGGTCGCAGTGACGGTCTGGAAGATCGCGGTGCCCAGCGGCGCGAGCGCGCACTCGGCGAGGAACCACCCCACCACCACCATCCAGAGGTGCGGTGCGTAGAGCGACCCGACGAACAGGATCCCGAACGCGACGAGGCACCCGCCCCCGAGGTAGAGCACTGACTCGGGCCGTCGACGGAACATGCGGTCGCCGACGAACCCAGCCACCGGGATGATGAGGAACGCTGAGAGCCCGATGATGAAGTACACGGTCGTGCGCTCCCCGGTGTCGAGCCCCCACTCGCGGTCGAGGTAGAGGGAGCCGAACAGCGGGATGCCGAGCCCCACGAACCCGAGCACCGCGACCGCCATGAGCTGGAAGTAGAGGCTCCGGATCTTCAGCAGCCGGGCGATCGCCGAGCCGAGGAGGATCCGCGGGGTGCCCTCGGCGTGCTCCTCACCATCGAGACCCGACTGCGAGAGGATGTGCGCAGACTCGTGCTCGCCCCGCGCGGGCTCGCGCAGCCGCGTGATGAGGAACGCGACCGGCACTCCGACCAGCGCGAGGAGCAGCGCCCATCGCCACGACCCGGTCGCGGCCGCGATCCCGCCCACGAGCGCGACGCCGAGGGTGCGTGCCACCGGCTCGTGGCCGCGTTGGTAGGCCGCGACCCGCGCCCGGGCCTCGGGTGGGTACCAGTCCGACAGGTAGGAGAGGTGGGTCGTCTGGTTGGGAGCCTTCCCGATCGCCGAGAGGATCCCGAGAAACACGAACGGCCAGATGTTGCGGACCGCGCCCTGGAGCGGGACGACGAGCGCGTACACGAGCAGGCAGAACGCGGCGACCTTCACCCGGCTGCCGCGGTCGCTCGCGAGCGCGACGGGGAGACCGATCCCGATCTGCGCCGCCGACGCCGCGAACACTGCCGCGCCGAGCTCGGCGTCGTTGATGTTGAACGAGCGCTGGATGTCGGGGGCGAGCACGCCGAGCCCGCTGTCGAGCGTGGCAACCACGAGTGCGGCGAGCGTCATGTACCCCACCGGCGCGTAGCCGTACCTGCGGAAGATCCCGAGGATCGGGGGCGGCTTCCCCTCGCCGACGCCCGGCATCATCTGGAGGTCGGCGACCGCGTCCTCGGCGCTGCTCGCCGCTATGGCCTCCCGGAGCAGGTCCTCGGGGACGGCGAACGAGAGGAGCGGT
>JBKJJI010000292.1:0-3104 GCA_046598115.1 Acidimicrobiia bacterium
CGGCGCCGCGCGCAACATCGAAGAGGGCGGATCGCTCACGATCATCGCGACGGCGCTCGTCGAGACGGGCAGCCGGATGGACGAGGTGATCTTCGAGGAGTTCAAGGGCACCGGCAACATGGAGCTCCGACTCGATCGCCGCCTCGCCGAGCGGCGCATCTACCCCGCGATCGACGTCGAGGCCTCGAGCACCCGTCACGAGGAGCTCCTCTTCGAGCGCGACCAGCTCAATCAGGTGTGGAAGCTGCGCCGCGTCCTGAGCGCCCTCGACAGCGACAGCGGCGGCTCGGGTCGCGGGCTCGATCTGCTCATCGAGAAGATCCGCACGACCGCGAGCAACGCCGAATTCCTCGCCGAGGTCGCCAAGGCACCGAGCCTCGCCGGCTGATCCTGTCGGCTGGTCTTTCGATTCTTCTGCTGAAGAATCGCCCCGGATCTGCCGTAGACTCCCCTGTCATGAAAGCCGACACGCACCCCGACTACGTCATCTGCACCGTTCACTGCTCGTGCGGCAACGAGTTCGAGACCCGCTCCACGGTCCCGAGCCTGCGCGCCGAGCTCTGCTCCGAGTGCCACCCGTTTTACACGGGCAAGCAGAAGCTGGTGGACACCGGCGGACGGGTCGAGCGCTACCAGCGCCGGCTCGCGAAGTCCGCGGCCAAGCAGGCCTGAGCCCGACCGAACGAGCCGGTCGACGGATCGACCGGTCGACCGGTCGACCGAGGAAAGGGACCCCCGTGCCCGACACCGAGCAGCGCTTCATGGGCGGCCAGGCCGTCATGGAAGGCGTGATGATGCGTGGTGCCGACACGTGGGCGGTCGCGGTGCGCAACATGGACGGCGAGATCGAGCTGGCCGTCCACGACGCCCCGTCATGGGCGCAGCGCTGGGCGAAGGTCCCGATCATGCGCGGGGTGATGTCCCTCGGAGAGTCCCTCGGACTCGGCTTCAAGGCGCTCGCGTGGTCGGCCGACCGGCAGCTCCCAGAGGAGGAACGGATCTCCTCGCGCGCCATGGGGATCACGATGGCGATCTCGGTGATCCTCTTCAGCGCCATCTTCCTCGTGGCGCCGGCCCTGGGCACGAGCTGGCTGGGCGACTCGCTCGGCGTCGAGGGGTTCGCCTACCACCTGCTCGAGGGCGCGGTGCGCCTCTCGATCTTCCTCGCCTATCTGATCCTCATCGGGTTCCTCCCCGACATCCGGCGCGTGTTCATGTTCCACGGCGCCGAGCACAAGGCGATCGCCGCCTACGAGAACGGCGTGGAGCTCACCCCCGAGTCAGCCCAGCAGTTCACGACCCAGCACGTCCGCTGTGGCACCAACTTCCTCCTCACGGTGATGGTCACGACGATCTTCGTGTACTCGTTCGTCGGACGGCCCGCACTCCCGATCCTCGTCGCGTCGCGGATCATCCTCATTCCCCTGGTCGCCGGGCTCGCGTACGAGATCATCCGGTTCTCGGCCCGGCACATGGACCTGGCCTGGGTGCGCACCATCATGAAGCCCGGCCTCCTGTTGCAGAAGCTCACCACGCGTGAGCCCGACCTCGACCAGATCGAGATCGCGCTCATCAGCCTGCGGGCGGTCTTCACCGAAGAGCAGGTCGCCGAGGTCGAGCAACGCAGGCCACTCCCGATCGCTGCGGCCAGCTCGATCCCCGCGTTCCGGACCGCCTGAACCGCCCAGTCGCTCAGAGGACCGGACGTTCAGCCGCCCGGCTGCACGAGCCGCGCCGCGATCGCGCGCAGTTCGCCCTTGGCGATCTTCCCTCCGGACGCGCGCGGGATCGCGTCGGTGATCTCGAGCCGCTCGGGCCACAGCTCCTTGCCGACCCCACGGGCCGCGAGGTGCGCACGCAGGTCGTCGAGCGTGAGGGGGGCCTCGGCCCCCGACACTGCTCGCACCTCCACGAAGACGCAGACACGCTCGCCGTACACCGGGTCCGGCATCGCGACCGCGGCCGCGAGCACGACCGCCGGGTGCGACGCGACCTCCTCCTCCACCTGGGCCGCGCTGATGTTCTTCCCGCCCCGGATGATGAAGTCGGACGCGCGCCCCACGACGCTGAGGTAGCCGTCGGGGTCGAGCGTGCACACATCACCCGTGCGCATCCACCCGTCGGTCGTCGTCAGCGCCGCGTTCGCCTCCGCGTCGTCGTAGTACCCGAGGCATGTCAACGGGCCGCGACAGACCGCTACGCCGGGACCACCGGTCGCGGTGACGTCGAGCACCGCCGGCACGGACCCCGGTCCCCGGTTCCGTTCGTCGAGGAGGCGGACCTTCATGTGGGGGATGATGCGACCGGCCGTGCGCAGCCGACGGTCGCGGTCGTCGGCGAGCGTGGTGCGCGAGAGCGCCCCCGTCTCGTTCGATCCGTAGAACTGGAGCACGGCGCAGCCGGCGCGGTCCTCGAGGTCGGCGATCGTCGCGTACGGCACCCGCTCTCCCCCGGTGAACACGACCCGGAGGCTCGACAGGTCGCGGCTGGCGTAGGTCGACGCGTGCTCGAGCATCACGAGCTGGGTAGAGACCGCCGCGAGCACGCTGACCTGCTCACGTTCGATCCGCTCCAGGCAGGTGTCGGGATCGAACCGCTCCATGAGCACACACCTCGCACCCAGCAACGCGGGCGTGACGTGCGCGGTCCAGATCCCGAAGCCGAACGGCGCGGGAAGGACGCTCATGAACACATCGTTCGAGCGCAGCGCGCCGGCGCCGACCGCGAGCTCGTGGAAGGCGAGCCAGCGCGCTTGGTGGTGCATGACGCACTTCGGCATCCCTGTCGTGCCCGAGGTGGAGTTGAGGAGCCAGAGGTCGTCGACGCCCACCGCGCGCCCCTCGGTCGCGTGGGTCGCCGCGGGGTCGACCCCATGGCGGAGCTCCGGCTCACCCACGATCGGGTCGCCCACGATCCGGTGACGGATCCCCGCCCGCGCCGCCAGGTCGGACCGGTCGGCCCCGGCGAGCAGCAGCGTCGCACCGCTCTTCGTGAGGAGATGCTCGATCTCGCGCTCGCCGGCCCGAGGGCCGATCCCCACGATCACCGCACCGGCCTTCTCGATCGCGAGGTAACAGACATGGACCGCGGCGCCGTCGGGCACC
>JBKJJI010000421.1:0-2859 GCA_046598115.1 Acidimicrobiia bacterium
CCTGCACCGCGGTCTCGGCGACGGTGCGCGCCGCTCGCGCGCAGTACGCCTTGGCGACCCGGCCCGCCTCGCAGGCCTCCTGCGGCGAGAGCGCATCAGCAGCCCACGACGCGTGCACGGTCACGCTCTGCGAGCCTTCCAGCAGGCAGCGCGCCTCCGCGAGCAGGTGTTGGACGGCCTGGAACGACCCGATGGCGACGCCGTACTGCTGCCGCTCGGTGGCGTACGCGACCGAGACGTCGAGGACGCCGCGCATGCTCCCGACGAGGTCGGCGCTCGTGAGCGCCAACCCGAGCGCGCTCCAGGAAGCCAGGTCATCGTCGGTGAGGAGCGCGCCCTGACCCTGGACCGGCTGCACCGGGGTGCCCGGTGGGATGACGCGGACCGATCGGGTGAGGTCGGATCCACTGCCGTCGGCGGCGTCGCCCGCGTCGAGTGGGACGCGACCCAGCCGGTAGGACGACCCCTCGGGGACGAGCACGAGCGCCGCGTCGACGGCCGATCCGCCGGCGTCGACCGCGTAGGTCGGCGATGTGGTCTCGGGCCCGTCGACCACTGCGGCGCCGACCAGCGTCGGGGCGAACGCGACGACCTCCGCGCCCGGCTCGATCCCCACCTGGCGGGCGAGGTCGGCGGCGAGGACCGGGCCGATGCACGCGACGTCGGCACCCGAGCTCGCGAGCGCCTCGGCCACGATGGCGGCTTCCACGCCGCTCGCGAGCGGCCGACCGCTGCCGTCGTCGTTGCGCAGCTCCAGCCATCCGGCCTCGTGGACGGCGCGGGCGAGGCGCTCGCGGCGCGCCGCATCGTCGAGGCCGGCGACGGTCGCGGGGCCGAGCGCCGATGCGAGCTGGTGGGCCGAACGCCGGAGCTCGGCCTGCTCGGGCGTGTCCCGCGTGTCCACGGCGTCGAACCTAGCGACCGAGGCCGCGGGGTTGGAGAGGGCGGTGCCGAAGGGAGGAGTACCGGGAGGTCATCGCGTGGCTCAGATCGAGAGGATCGAGACGCCCGCGGTGCCCGGTGCGCCGTAGAGCTGGGTGTACCCGACCTTCGGGCTCCCTGGGACCTGGCGCTCGCCGGCGCGACCGCGCAGCTGGAGGGCGATCTCGTGCACCTGCCGGAGCCCCGACGCGCCGATCGGCTCGCCGTTCGCGATGAGGCCTCCATCGGTGTTCACGGGCAGCGGCCCGTCGATCTCGAGCGCACCGTCGGCGACGAGCTGCTCCTGGTCGCCGTCGGCGCAGAAGCCGTTCTCGGCGAGGTGGATGACCTCCGCGCCGGCGTCGGTGTCCTGGAGCTGGATGACGTCGACGTCCTCGGGCCCGATCCCGGCCGTCTCGAACGCGGCCCGAGACGCGTCGACGGTCGGGCCCACGGTCTCCTCGATCGGGAGCCACGGGCTGTGGACCTCGAACGCACCCAGGCGCCGGGTGCGCACCGTCGCGGCCCGCAGGAAGATGGGGGTATCGGTGTAGCGGTGCGCGTCCTCCGCAGGGCACAGCACCACCGCGGCCGCGCCTTCGTCGGGGCTGCAGAACATGTACTGGGTGAGCGGGTGGTTGAGCATCGGCGAGGCGAGGATCTCCTCCTCCGACAGTGGCGTGCGGCGGAACGCGTTCTCGTTCATCGACCCGTTCCGATAGTTCTTCGCTGCGACCTTCGCCAACGTCGACGCCGAGATGCCGTAGTCGTGCATGTACTTGTTGATCTTCATCCCGAAGAACTTGGTGGTGATGAACTGGCCGACCTCGCCGTACCACGACGGACAGGCGTACTGGCGCGGGTCGGCCGTGAAGGCGCCGGGAAGGTGCTTGTCCATGCCGACGGCGACCCCCAGGCGGTGGTCGCCGAGGCGGATGGTGTTCGCGGCGAGCGTGAGCGCGCTCGCTGCCGTCGCGCAGCCGTTGTACACGTCGGTGAACGGGAGGCCCGTGAGCCCGAGGAGTGCGACGACGGCGTCAGGGTTGTCGACCTCGTAGCTCCCGCCGAACGCGAATTGGATGTCGCGCCACTCGACGCCCGCATCGGCGAGCGCGCGTCGGATCGCGATCGCACCCATCTCGATCCCGGACACACCGGCGAAGCGGCCGAACGGATGCAGGCCCGTGCCCACGATGGCGACGTCCATGTGTCATGTCCTCTCTCAGGTGCTCGATCGGGTGCTCGTGCTAATCGGTCGGGCGGAACGCGAACGTCACGACCTCGTTGCCGTCGTCGTCGGTGCGGAAGGGTACGAGGACGAGCTCCATCTCGATGCCCGGAGTCAGTACGTCCGGCATGGCGTCGAGGCGGGCCTCCACCTTCACCTCGCCGGGGAGCTCGACGTAGCCGACCCGGAAGGGGACGAAGTCCTTGCCCGTCGGTCCCGCGAACGGCGAGGGCGGTGGGAAGTCCTGGGTCGTCCAGGCCCAGAGGCGACCGCGTCGAGCCAGGAGGTGCTGCTCCATCTCGGTCGCGCCACAGCGGGGGCACGACTCCTGGGTCGGGAACGTGATGATCGAGCACGCCGCGCACCGGCTCCCGATCAGCTGCGCGTCGTCGTCGGTCGACGTGAGGATCCCCTCGGCGATCGGGACTCGTGGCATCAGATGCTCCATTCCGGGGCCAGGGTGCGCGCGCTCGTCGCCCGCGCCGTTCGCCCATGCCGTTCGTGGTTCATGCGGCACCCGCGCGGGCGCGCAGCTCGTCCTTGACGACCTTGCCGGTGGCGTTCACCGGGAGCTCGTCGAGCACCTCGAACGCGCGCGGCACCTTGTAGTTCGCCATTTCCCGTCGGGCCCAGCGGATGAGCTCTTCGGAGTCGATGGGGGGTCCGGCGGTGGGCACGACGAACGCCATCCCGACTTCGCCGAGGCGTTC
>JBKJJI010000043.1:0-5142 GCA_046598115.1 Acidimicrobiia bacterium
CGCTTCGGGGTGATGTTCTTCGACGACCCGGTGGCCGCCTTCGCCAACATCGCTCGCGCGCTCCGCCCCGGTGGACGGGTCGCGTTCGCGTGCTGGAAGGACCTGGCGGCCAACCAGTGGATGCTCGTGCCGGGGTTGGCCGCGTCGGCCCACACGCCACTTCCCGACTTCGGGGCGCCCGGCGCTCCCGGGCCGTTCGCGTTCGGGGACCCGGATCGGATCCGGGAGATCCTCGCCGATGCCGGCCTCACCGACATCGAGATCGCGGGCGTCGACGACCCACTGCTGCTCGGCGGGCACGGAACCGTCGACGAGGCCGTCGAGTTCCTCCGGGGCACCGGCATGGCCCGCGCCCTCTTCGCCGACGCGGCGCCCGACGCCGTCGACCGAGCCCTCGCAGCCGTTCGGGAGGCACTCGCCGCCTACGAGACGCCCGAAGGGGTCGAGCTCGGGGCCGGCGTGTGGCTCGTGACGGCGACGCGCTGATCGCCGCCCAGGAGCATCGCGTCCCGTGTCGACGACCTCGCGCCTGCGAGCGAGCCAAACCTCGCGACGGCCTGCGTCGTGTCCCCGGTGAGCATGGAGTCCACCGGGAGCGGGATGCGTGGCGCGGCCGATTTCGACGACACGTTTCGGGACCACTACGCACCGATGGTGCGGTCACTCGGGCTCGCCTGCGGTGATCCGGAGGCCGCGGCCGACGCGGTATAGGACGCCTTCACCCGGGCGTTCACGCGGTGGAAGCGGATCTCGGGCTACGACGACCCTGCTGCGTGGGTCCGCCATGTCGCGCTCAACCGACTCCGCGACCACTACCGCCGGGCCGGCCGGGGGCGGCGCGCCGTGCAGCGGCTCGGCGGCCGGGCGGAGACTGTCGTGGACGCCCCGGAGCCGCCGACCGAGGACTCCGGGGTCGTCGCCGCGCTGGCCGGACTGCCCCGCCAGCAACGCATCGCGGCGTCGTTGTTCTACGTCGAGCAGCTCTCGATCCGAGAGGTCGCCGACTCGATGAGGCTCTCCGAGGGTGCCGTGAAGTACCACCTGCATGCTGCCCGGCGACGGGACCCTCCCCGCCGACGAGGTCCGTCAGAACGGTGACCGGACCGAGACCCGCCGGTTCGTGAACCTCGGCGACGGGCAGACGCAGACCTTCGCTGCCGGACCCGCGGGGAACGTGACCATCTCGCTGACCAGCACGACGCTCCGAATCGTCTCGGTCGACCCCGCCTCCGGATGGACCGTCGTGAAGACGAGCACCGAGCCCGGCGAGGTCCGAGTCGACCTGGTGAACGGCGCCGTGACCGTCCGGTTCGACGCCGAGATCGAGGACGGCGCCGTCCGCGTCCGCGTCCGCCAGCGCGGGATCGTCGCCGTCGCGGGCCCGGCCCCCGAGATCCAGCCCTCCCCCCGCACCGACAGTTCCGGCTCCGGCAACTCCGGCTCCGGCAACTCCGGCTCCGGCAACTCCGGGTCCGGCAACGCCGATTCCGGCAACTCCGGCTCCGGATCGGGCCACTCGGGCAGCGACGACCACGGCTCGGACGACGATTGACGATCACCCCCCGGTAGCGTGGCGGGCTCGTGAAGAGCACCGAATCGCGGCTGCACCAGCGAGCCCGCCACCTCCAGTTCGCGACGATCGCGTGGAACTCCGTCGAGGTGTTCGTCACCGTCGGACTCGGGATCGCAGCGCACTCACTTGCACTCGTCGCGTTCGGCTTGGACTCCTTGATCGAGGTGTTCGCCTCACTCGTCGTCGTCTGGCACCTCGGCGCGTTCGGAACGACACCCTCCGACGCGAGGACGGCCCGGGCATTGCGGCTCGTCGCGATCGCCTTCGGCGTTCTCGCCATCTCGCTGTTCGTGGGGAGCGGGCGCGGGCTCTGGATGGGGACGGAGGCCGACTCCTCTCCCATCGGGATCGCGTACCTCGGGGTGACCGCGATCGTGATGTTCAGCCTCGCCCGGTGGAAGCGCCGGGTGGGGACCGAACTCGAGGTCGCGCCGCTCCTCGCCGAGGCGTCGGTGACGTTCCTCGACGGCCTCCTCGCCACCGGCATCCTCGTCGCTCTCGCGTGCAACACCGCCTTCGGTTGGTGGTGGGCCGACCCGATCGCCGCGATCGCGATCGGTGTCGCCGCGGCCAGGGAGGCATTCGAGACTTGGGGTGAGGCAGCCCGACCGACGACGGCCTAGTCGCGCGTCGGGTTCGCCTCGAACGGTCCTCGGCCCATCTGCTCGCGGATCGAGACCACCGGTGGGTTCGTCATCGAGCGCCGCTGCCAGTTCGCCCCGTCGACAACGAGGGTGTGACCCGAGATGAACCGCCCGTAGGGCGAAGCGAGGAACGTGGCGGCCCACCCGAGCTCCTGGCGCTCCCCGACCCGCAGCGCGGGCTGACAGACGTCCTTGTCGTGCGTCCGCTCGAGGCTCGACTGGATGTCGGACGTCATGTCCTCGTGGGGGAACAGTCCGGGGACGAGGCCGTTGACCTGGATCCCGTACGGCCCCCATTCGACGGCGAGGCTCTCGGTGAGGTTCTTCACCCCGGCCTTCGCCGCGGCGGAGTGCACGAAGCCGGGCCCTCCGGTCCACGCGTAGCTCGCCCCGACGTTGATGATCGATCCCGGCGTCCCCGCTTCCAGGTGACGACGGCCGAACTCCCGGGCACAGAAGAACGTGCCGTTGAGTGTGATGTCGACGACGGTGCGCCACGCGTTCGGCGACATGTCCTCGGCGGGAACCGGGAAGTTCGCGGCCGCGTTGTTCACCAGCACGTCGGGGAGCGCGAAACGTTCTGTCGCCGCATCGAACGCGGCGGCGATCGAGTCCGGCTCACGGATGTCGCACTCGACGGTGAGCACGTCGGCGCCGATCGCCGCCATCGCCTCCTCGCCGGCGTCGAGGTGCTCGGGCTTGCGACTCGCGATCACGATGTGGGCGCCGAGGCGGGCGAACTCCGACGCGATCGCCTTCCCGAGGCCGGTCCCGGCCCCGGTCACGAACACCGTCGAGCCGTCGAACGTCCCTGGCTTGAGCGCCGTCTCGCCCACAGCGGGCGGGTGCACCAGACCCCGCTGCGCGGCGTGCTCTTCCGTCACGATCAGCTCCCCCGGTAGTGCGGTTCGCGTTCCTCGGCCCGCGCGGCCTTGAACTCCGAGAAGTCGTCGCTGCGGTTGAGGAACGTCTGGTAGACCAACTCGTCGTCCATCGAGGCCCGGATCCCGGGCTGGGAGAGATGACGGATCACCCGCCGCGCGAGCTTCACGGCGATCATCGGCGCGGCCGCGATCCTCTCGGCGATCTCGCGTGCGGTCGCGTCGAGCTCCTCGGGCGCGACGATGCGCGAGACAATGCCGTGACCGAGTGCTTCCTCGGCACCGAGCGGGCGGCCGGTGAGGACCAGGTCGCTCACGAGCCCAGGTCCGCACATCTGATAGAGGACGCCCATACCGCCGGTGTCGGGGATCACGCCGTGCGCGACCTCGGGGAGCATGAACCGGGCGCCCTCGGCCGCGACACGGATGTCGCACAGGAGCGCCCGTTGGAACGAGCCGCCGATGGCCCACCCCTGGATCGCCACGATGACCGGTGCTTCGAGCTCCCAGAGCTGCTGGACACCACGATGACCACGCGCCATCAGCTCGTGGTGGGTGAGCCCACTCGTGTTGTTCCCGATCGACGATACGTCTCTCCCCGACGACCACGCCTTCCCTTCGCCCCGCCAGATGACGGCCCGCACGTCGGGGTTCGTTCTCAGCGCGCCGAGGATGTCGAAGAGCTGGAGATCCATCGCGTCGGTGAACGCGTTGCGGTTCTCGGGGCTGTTGTTCGTGATGATCGCGATGGAACCGTCGATCTCCAGATCGACCGAACCAGTCATGTCGAGTCGCTCGTCGCCACGGTGATCATCGCTGGGCTCTCCCGGGTGCTCGTATCGGACCAACACAGGATGTCACGCGATCTCCCGGTCGAACCACACGAGATCACGGATCGGGACTCCCTCGATCGCCTCGGTGCCGTCGTAGCCCCGGGCCGCGTCGAAGTAGTCGCGCTCGACGCTGTGCACCCGGAAGCCACACCGCTGGTAGAACCGCAGCGTCCCGGCGCCCGCGGCGGCCGTCCCGACCAGGACCCGGCGAACCCCGTCGGCGGCGACTGCCACGACGACGACCTCGAGCATCGCAACGCCATGGCCGAGACCCTGCCGTGCCTCGTCGACCGCGACCAACGTCAGCTCGACCTCCCCTTCCTGACGGGGCACGGCCTGCACTGCGGGAGTCTCGCACCTCGTCACGCTGCCCTGACACGAATGCAAGCAGTCGGAGTACCGTCACAGTCGATGGAGACCTACCGAGACGCCATGTTCATCTCCGCCGACTCGCACGTCACCGAGCCCATCGAGCTCTACGCCGAGCGCGTCGACGCCAAGTACCGAAAGCGCGCGCCGAGCATCGTCACGCGAGACGGGTGGCGAACCCTCGTCGCCGAGGGCCTCGACCCTCGCAAGCTGATGACCGCCGACGAGCTCGAGGCAGCGATCGTCGGCGGCACCGACCCCGACGAGCGCATCCGCGACCAGGAGCGCGACGGCGTGTCGGCCGAGGTGATCTTCCCGACGTTCGCGCTCCAGTCGTGCTTCTCCTCCGACGACGCCGGCCTGCAGCTCGCGCTGTGCCGGGCCTACAACGACTGGGCCCACGACGCGTTCGCCGGTCACTCCCGCCTGCTCGCGGTGGGGGCGGTGCCGATGCTCGACATCGACGACGGGATCGCCGAGGCGAAGCGCCTCGCCGGCGCCGGGTTCCGGTCCCTGTTCCTCCCGGCACGGGTACCGTCCCGGCCCTACAACGACGGCGAGTACGACCGCTTCTGGGCCGTCGCCCAGGACCTCGGCCTCCCGCTGACGTTCCACTCCGGAACCGGGTACGAGCCGCGCCTCGTGCGCGGACCCGGGGGCGCGGTCATCAACTACCTACTCGGTGCGCAGCTGGACGGACCGACGGTGATGCTCGCCCTCGCCGCCGGGGGGGCGCTCGACCGCTTCCCGACACTGCGGATCGTGACCGTGGAGACCGGCGCCTCCTGGCTCGGCTGGATCATGACCCAGGCCGACGCGATCTACGAAGCCCACATCATGTA
>JBKJJI010000088.1:0-5674 GCA_046598115.1 Acidimicrobiia bacterium
ACGCCCCGAGCACCCCGGCGGCCGAGCGGAGATCGAACTCCCGCACGACCTCACCCGAGTCGCGCTCGGCGTGGCGCGTGAAGGTCTGGTGCATCTTCCTTCGCACGGCCATGTCGGCAAGTCTAGATGTGGGCTGCTCGACAGCGGAACGAGGCGCGACGGTCGGCCGCGTCACCCCTGCTTGTGCTGCTTCTTGGCCTTGGACTTCGTGCCGGACTTCTTCTTCCCGGCAACGTCGTCGACGAGGCCTTTCGCGGTGCCGGCGACGTCGTCGACCTTCTCCCGCGTGTCCTTCCCGACCTTGCCGCCGACGAGGTCCGCGACCTTGTCGATCCCGTCCTTGATCTCCGACGAGTGGTCGCCGACGAGATCCTTCGCGTCGTCGACGAGGTCGCCGAGGTCTCCGAGATCAGGCATGCGAGTGGCTCCTGGGGTCGTCGTTCCGGTGTTCCCTCGATCCTCCCACAGCGATCGTCGCCTGGCCGCGGGCTACGCCGATCGGGAGACCGCAGTGAGGTCGATCGTGGTGGGGACCGGTCGCAGGCTCCCCGCGCGGCGGCCGGCGACGTCGGCGCCGACGATGAGCCCGGAGAGCGCGGTGAGGCAGACCACGACCCGGGCGCTCGGTGAGATCCCGCCGGCCACGGACCCGAACGTCGCGAGGTTGAGCACCACGTGTGCGGTGATGACGGGCCACAGCGCACCGGTGCGCAGCATGGCCCACCCCAGGACGAGCGACAGGCTCGCGAACGGCAGCGTCGCGATCGGCGCGTGCATCTGCGCGACGTGGCCCGGGAGGAGGCTGAAGACGACACCCGCGACCATGAGGGCGGCAACACCTGGGCCGTTGCCCCAGCGCGCCGGGCGGCGCCAGTCGCGGCCGAGCAGCCGAGCGGTCACCGCGCCGACCAGCAGGAGCAGCGCGAACCGGTAGACGAGCTCCTCGCCGGCGGCGGCTACGAGCAGGCCGATTGCGTCCGCACGCGTTCCCGCGGCACCGACGTAGCCGTCGACCACGATCGGGACGAGGATGGCAGCACCGATCGCGAACTCGCGCCACGCGACGACGGAGCGGATCGAGCACCCCACCGCGCCGAAACCCACCTGAACGACGAGCAGGCCTGCGATCGGCAGCGCGACCGAGACCGGGAACCGTCCCACGTACCCGAGGTTCCACCCCGCCCAGGCCGTCGCGACGTCGACCACCACGGCGACGAGCGCGAGGACGAGCATCGTCCCGGTGAGCTCCCAGTGGGCCCAGCCGTCCCACCGGCGCACCCATCGGGCACCGCGGGTGGCGAGCGCGACGTCATCAGCGCCGGATCGGCCCTCGACCGGCATCGCGGCCGACGGCCGCTCCCGATCGACGTCGGTGGTGCTTCCCAGCATCGCTGCTCCTCCGCGCCGGGGTGATCCCCGACGTGCCAGGGTCACCCCCGGCCGCTCGCCCACGCAGAGTGTGATCGATCTCACGCTTGGAGGTCAAGCCGACGGCGAGCCGGCCGAGCTACGGCAAGTGCGCGTCGAGCCAGGTGAGCGTGCGCGCCCACGCGTCGTCGGCCGCCTCCGGATGGAAGTCGTCGGGCCGCTGGTCGCAGTGGAACCCGTGCCGGGCCCCCGGGTACCGGACGACGTCGGCGGGCACCGGCGCGTCGGCCAGCGCGGCGCGCAGGGTCTCGACGTCGGCGACCGGGATGGAGGCGTCCTCGTCGCCGAACAGCCCCAGCCACGGCGTCCGCAGCGTGGCCACCTCCCCGACCAGCGGCGGGAACGGCAGCACCCCCGCTTGCACGATGCCACCCCCGTAGAAGCCGACGGCCGCGCCGAGCGCGCGCCGCGCCGCCACGAGGAAGCTCGCACGCCCGCCGAAGCAGAACCCGACGACGGCGGTCCGCGGTGCCGAGAACCCGGCGGCATCGAGGAGCCCGAGCGCCGCGTCGACGTCCATGAGGATGCCGTCGTCGGTGACCCCTTCGAAGAGCGGGATCACCGCGCCGAAGTCGCCGTAGTCGGCGGTCCCCGCGCCTGTATCCCCGTCGGCTGCACTCCCCCCGATCGCGCGATGGAAGAACGACGGCGCCACTGCGTGATATCCCGCGCCGGCGAAGCGACGGGTCACGTCACGGATGTGCTCGTTGACGCCGAAGGCCTCCTGCACGACGAGCACCGCGCCGCGGGCGTCCCCGTCGGGCGTCGCCTCGAAGCACTCCATCGGGCCGTCGGCCGTCGCAATCGTGTGGGTCTGCTCGGACATTTGCTTCCTCCGTTCTTGGTTGGCGTCGTTCAATGCCACGGATCAGATCTTGCTCGCGTGCCCCTCCCATGCCTCCTCGCGGAGATCGCGCTTGCGCACCTTGCCCATCGGGTCGCGTGGCAGCCCCTCGACCACGACCACCTCGCTGGGACACTTCGCCTTGACGAGTCGTGCACGGCAGTGCTCGATGATCTCGTCGCTCGTCACCGGGGTGCTCATGTGCAACACGACGACCGCCCGGATCCGCTCACCCCACTCCGCATCGGGCACCCCGATCACCGCGACCTCCGCCACGGCAGGATGATCGGAGACGACTCGCTCGACCTCGGCGGGATACACGTTCTCCCCGCCGGTGACGATGACGTCCTTGGCGCGGTCGACGAGGAAGAGGTAGCCGTCGTCGTCGAGGTAGCCCACGTCGCCGAGCGTGAACAGGCCGTCGCGCCAGATCGATGCGCTCTGCTCGGGGTCGCCGCGGTACGTGAAGCGGACGCCACCCCGCGGCGCGAGGTACACGAGTCCGGAGGTGCCGACGGGCTGCTCGACCCCCTGCTCGTCGAGGATCTTGGCCCCGATGGCCGGCCGGCCGACGCTCCCCGGGCGGGCGCGCCACTCGTCCGGCCCGATGAGCGCACCGAAGCCCTCGCTCCCCCCATAGGTCTCCCAGATGGTGTCGGCGCCGAAGATCTCCATCATCCGCAGCTTCACGTCGACTGGGCAGGGTGCCGAGCCGTGCAGGATCCTCCGCACCGACGAGACGTCGTAACGGGCGACCACGTCGCGGTCGAGCGCCGCAATCCGGACGAAGTGCAGCGGGACGAAATTCGCGTACGTGATCCGCTCGCGCTCGATGAGCGCCAGCACCTCCTCGGCATCGAAGCCGTCGACGAGGACGGTCGTCTGGCCGAGCAGCAACGCGGAGTGCGGATAGCTCCAGCCCGCCAGATGGTGCATGGGCGCCAGCGCCAGGTTCCGCTCGTCGGGGCCGTCGATCCCGAACGTCCGCTGGAACTCGAGCGTGTGCGCGAGCGCGTGGAACGGGTTGAACCCGGGAAGCTCGATCGCCTTCGGCCGACCCGTCGTCCCGGATGTGTACGCGTGCCGGAACACGTAGTCGAGGCGGGGGGCGTCGTCGAGCACGGCACCCGACTCCTGTTCCAGGGCCGCCTCGTACTCGTCGCCCAGGTGCACGACCGGCACGTCGAGCTCCCGTGCGGCCATGCGCGCGTCGGGCTCCACGACCGCGACCCGGACCTGGGCGTCGCGGGCCAGGTAGGCGAGCTCGTCGGCCGTCGCACGCCATGGTGCGCCGACGACCTCGGCCCGCAGTCGGGCCGCACCCAGCGCGACCTCGAGGTGCGGAGGCGAGTTCCGCACGACGAGCAGGACCCGCGCACCCCGGTCGACCCCGAGCCCGGTGAGCATCCTCGCCACCTGGTTCACACGGGCATCGAGCGTGCGATAGGACACGCGATCGGTACCGTCCACGATCGCGACCTTGTCGGGCGTCGACCGGGCGTGCGCCGAGACGCCGAACCCCGCCGGGTCGGGCAGGGCGTCGTTCGCAGTCGGCACGACGAGATCCTACGATCCTCCGAATGACGACCGCCCGGATGACGACCGCCCGAGCACGATGAACCCGACACCGCGCGGCCGCACGATCGGGCGACCGGCATCGCTGACCGTCGTCGCTGCCGTCTACCTTGCGGCCGCCGCCGTCGCGATCGTGGTCGCCGACGCGCTCGCCGACGAGCCGCTCCTCGCCATCAACCTCGCACTCGTCGCCGCGACCGGCGTCGTCTACGCGGCCAGCCTCGCCCTGCGCAACGGGTCGTGCTTCGACCCGTACTGGAGCGTCGCACCGCCCCTGGTGGCGGTGTATTGGCTCACCGAAGCCGCACCGGGCGCGAACGGCGCTCGCCAGGTCGTCGTCACGACGCTCGTGCTCCTCTGGGGCATCCGCCTCACCGCGAACTGGGTCCGGTCGTGGCCCGGGCTCGACCACGAGGACTGGCGGTACACCCAGATGTACCGCGACGCGCCGATGCCCACGTGGGTCGTGAGCCTGCTCGGGGTCCACTTCTTCCCCACGGTGCAGATCGCCCTCGGCTGCCTGGCGCTGCGGTACGCGCTCGCGACCGGTACCGACGGATTCGGCGTGCTCGACGTCGTCGCCGGAGTCGTGACCGTCGGCGCGATCGGGATCGAGGCCGTCGCCGACGAGCAGCGTCGGTCGTTCGCCCGCACCGCCCGGTCGGGCGAGTGGTGCCAGCAAGGGCTCTGGGCCCGCTCGCGCCACCCCAACTACTTCGGTGAGGTCGCGTTCTGGTGCGGCTTGTTCGTGTTCGCGCTCGCAGGCGACCTCGACGCGTGGTGGACGGCCGTCGGCCCGGTCGCGATGATCGTGATGATGCTGGCCGCGAGCGTCCCCATGATGGATCGACGCAACGCCGAGCGACGCCCGGGCTACCCCGAGGGCACCGGATCGCTCCCGGCGCTCGTCCCCCGCGGACGTCCGGCGCCTACCGTGCAGCAGCAACAGCAGCCGTCGTCCGCCCCCACCGAGGAGCCCCGATGAAAGAGCTCGTCTTCCACCGCATGCTCCTGCCGGCCGTCGAGCGACGCGCGACCCATCCCGCGATCATCGACGGCGACTACCGGTCGGACTTCGCCGGCCACCTCGACCGGGTCCTGCGCCTCGCGCACGCGCTCGAGCATCAGCTGAACGTCCGGCGCGAAGACCGGTTCGCCGTGATGGCGCTCAACAGCCACCAGTTCCTCGAGCTGTACCACGCCGCGTTCCTGGGCGCCGGCATCGTGAACCCGCTCAACCTGCGCCTCGCCCCGTCCGAGCTCGCCTACATCCTCAAGGACTCGGGGACGAAGGTGTGCTTCGTCGACGCGTGGTTCGCCGGCGTCATCGACTCCGTGCGGGAGGAGGTCGGGATCGAGACGGTCGTGCTCATCGGCGAGGGCGACGCGCCCCACGACACGACCTACGAGGCGCTGATCGCCGAGGGTGAGCCGGTGGTCCCCGACGAGCCCGAGGAGGACGACCCCGTCGTCCTCATGTACACGGGCGGGACGACCGGCCTCCCCAAGGGCGTGTTGCTCGACCAGCGCGCCGAGATGCTGAACCTGTACCACGTCGCCACCACCTGGCAGATCCGCGAGGACCTCGTGTACCTCCACCAGACGCCACTGTTCCACGCGGCCTCGATGGGCGGGATCCTCGGCGTGCCGGCGACAGGGGCGACCTCGACGTTCGTGCCCGTGTTCGACGTCGCGAACGTCCTCGACGTGATCGAGCGCGACCAGGTGTCGATGACGGTCATGGTGCCCACGATGGTCGGGATGATGCTCCAGCACCCCGACTTCCGCCCCGAGCGGATCGCGTCGCTCGAGATCCCCACCTAGGCC
>JBKJJI010000234.1:0-3901 GCA_046598115.1 Acidimicrobiia bacterium
CGGCGGTCGCGATCACGTCGGGAACCCGCGCCGCGCCGTCGAGCATCGAGTACTCGGTGTGCAGATGCAGGTGTACGAACGACTTACCCACGCGCTGTTGGATCGCCTTCCCTACGACTGGCCCTACGACTGGCCCTACGACTGGCTTCCCGGTACCACTTCATCCACAGGCCTGTGGATGAACTACACCGGTGTCGTTTCCGACGATACTCCCCGCGCGGTCCCACTGCCCTGGAGCTCGGGGCTGGCCTCTCAGGACAGGTGCTCAGGCGCCGGCGGTGCCCCGGACCCCGAGCAGCGGCACCAGCATCTCGGCCTCGGTGAGCGAGCCGTGTGCCGATCGCAGGCGCGTCTCGTACGGCAGGGCGGGATCCACGAAGGCCGCATCCCCGCGCGCCGCCAAGACCACGTCGCCGAAACGTCGGAGCACCGCGGCCGAAGGTGGCGGTCCCAACCAACCGGCCTCGAGCAGCTCGTCGCGCGAACACACCCACGCCCGCGCACCGTGCGCGTCGCGCGCGGCCGCCACGAGGTCGTCGGCCGCGCCGCGCCGCGCGTGGAGATGGCGGAACCGCGCGTCCCCCGAGCCGCACTCGACCAGAGGCTCGAGCGCACCGAGCTCGATCCACGAATCCGGACCGAGGTGCACCTGGCCGTGGTCCGCGGTGACGACGACCGCGACGTCGCCGGGAAGCGCCGACACGAGATCACCGATCAGGCGGTCGGTGAAGCGCAGCTCGTCGTCGTAGAAGCCGTCCTCGAGGCCGTAGCGGTGCGCCACCTCGTCGATGCCGGGGTAGTACGCGTACACGAGCGGGGCGCCGCCGTCGACGAGGTGCCGGCACTCCCCGACGAGGGCCGACACCGTGCGCCATCCGTGGAACGGCCCTCCACGCAGGTGGGCCTCGGTGAACGCCGATCCGCGGAAGTCGTGCTTCGTCACCACCGGGACCGGTCGGCCCCGGAAGGGCGCGTGGCGTTGGACGACCCCCGGGTCGGGCGCGGGGCGGGCGTCGGTCTGCCACGACAGTGCGTTGAGCACGTGGCCGTCGACGCGGACCCGGTAACCGATGAGGCCGTGCTCGGACGGCGCGAGGCCCGTCGTGATCGAGGTGAGTGCGGCGGCAGTCGTCGAGGGGGCGACGGTGGACGTCGCGGCACCCTCACACCCGTCGAACGCGGGGAGCGAGCCTCGTCGGGCCACCAGTGCATCCCATCCGAGGCCGTCGACCACGAGGACCACCACCGCACGAGCCTCGTGCGCCCGTGCGGGCAGCCACGACGCGTCGCTCGCCCCGAGGAGCGATGGGAGCACGCGCCAGACCCCCGGGCCGTCGTACGCGGGGATACACGGTTCCTCGGGGAGCACCGGAGCAGGGTACCGAGGGCCAGCATCCAGCGGGCTGCCACGACGATGGGCCGGCTGCCGTCACGGTGCGCCAGGGTGTCGCAGGACGACGCTCCGGTGCGCGACCATGAGGGCGCGATGAAGGTCTCGACTCGCGGCGACTACGCCGCCCGGGCGCTCCTGTCGCTCGCGCTCCACGAATCCGACGTCCCCACGTCGGTGAAGGAGATCGCCGAGCGCACGACGCTCCCCCAGCCGTACCTCGAGCAGATCCTGCTCGCGGTCAAGGGCGCCGGCCTGGTGCGATCCAAGCGCGGGGTCGGGGGCGGATACGTCCTTGCGCGCCCACCCGCGGAGATCACGCTCGCCCAGATCCTCGGGGCAGTCGACGGCCCGCTCGTCACCATCGTCGGCGAGCACGACCACTGCGAAGGGCACTGCATCCTGCAGGAGGTCTGGTCGGGCGTCTCGGAGGAGATGCGCGAGCTCCTCGACCGGGTGTCGCTGGCCGACATGGTGAAGCAGACCCGCGTCGGGCACCCCGACGCGACCTAGTCGTCGCCGGCGTCGGGGTGCGGCTGCCCCGACGAGGGACCAAGTGACGCCCGCAGCGCCTCGAGCTCGACGGGCAACGGGTCGTGGAGCTCGATGCGCTCGCCGTGGATCGGATGGTCGAACGCGAGCGCATGCGCGTGGAGGAACGGGCGCGCCGGAGCGTCAGGGAAGATCCGCCCGCCGTATGTGCGGTCGCCCACGATCGGGTGGCCGATCGCGCTGAGGTGCACGCGGACCTGATGGGTCCGACCGGTCTCGAGCGTGCACGCGAGCAGGCTCACGGCAGGCTCGTCCCAGTGCTCGAGCACCTCATACGCAGTCCGCGCCGGCCGGCCGCTGTCGCGTACCGCCATGCGCGTCCGGCGCCGCGTGGAGCGTCCGATCGGTGCGTCGACCACACCGCGACGTGCGGTGGGCATGCCCGACACCAGCGCGAGATAACGCCGGTCGACGTCATGGGCCGAGAACGCGCCGACGAGCGCCTCGTACGCGGCCACGCTCCGCGCCACGATCATGAGGCCGCTCGTGTCTCGATCGAGGCGGTGCACGATCCCCGGACGCGCCGGGTCCCCGACCGCGGCGACCTCGGGGAACGCGTGCAGCAGCCCGTGCACGACCGTCCCGTGGTCGTGGCCCGGCCCGGGGTGGACGACGAGCCCGGCCGGCTTCGCGAGCACGATGAGGTGGTCGTCGACGAGACGAACGTCGAGCGGCACCGGCTCCCCCACCGGAGCCAGGGGCGCCGTGGGCCCGGCGAGGATCTCCACGACCTCACTCGCCTCGAGGCGGCGGCTCTTGGCGACCGGCACACCGTCCACGAGGACGTCGCCGGCACCCACGAGGGCCTGGACCTCGGCTCGGCTCCAACCCGTGAGCAGCGCGATCGCGCGGTCGATGCGCTCCCCGGCGAGTGCCGCGGGGACGACGAGCGGCTCGTGATCGATGCCTTCCCCGTCGGGGGTCACGGCGAGGGTTCGTGGGCGTCGCGACCGCCGAAGATCCCGGCGAGCACCAGCGTCACGGCACCCACCGTGAGTGCGGCATCGGCGACGTTGAACGTGGGGATCGGGTCGACGTGCACGAAGTCGACGACGGCACCTTCGAGGAACCCCGGAGCGCGGAAGATCCGGTCGGCCAGGTTCCCGAGCGCGCCCCCCAGGACGAGTGCGAGCGCCCCGATCATCCACCGGTCGTCGGTGCGTCGCACCATCCGCACGAGCATGACGACCATCGCGATGGCGAGGAGGGCCAGCACGATGCCGTAGTCGCCGAACAGGCTGAACGCTGCTCCCGTGTTGAACCCGAGTCGCAGCTCGACCGCGCTGCCGACGATCGAGATGGGGCCGTCGTCGAGCGCGGAGACCGCCCACCCCTTTGTGAGCTGGTCGACGGCCACCACGGCGACGGCGACGACGGGCGCGAGACGTCGGCCTCGCGCCGCGATCACCGGTCGAGCCGTCGGCCCGTCAGCGCCGCCGTTCGGCACGCGCCTTGCAATCCACGCAGACGTTCGCCCAGGGGATGGCCTCGAGGCGGTCGAGCGAAAGACGGCGCCCCGCCGGCGAACACGAGCCGTAGGTCCCCTTCTTGATCCGGACGAGCGCCTCGTCGATCTCGTCGACGACACCGCGAGCCGAGGCCGAGAGGAGGAGGTCGCGCTCACGTTCGACGTTGACGGTGTCGCCCTCGCCCGACTCCTCGTCGAACTGCGTGTCACCGGCTTCGCGGTCGAGCGCGAGCTGGTCGGCTTCGGCAGCGAGGTCCTCGGCCTGACGCAGCAATCGCTCGCGCTCCTCCAGCAGCTTCAGCCGCAGCCGCTCGATGGTCTTCGGCGAGAGTGTCGGGCCGCCGGGCATCACCTCGAAGCCGGACAGCGCACAGAGCACGGCGCCCTTCTTGAGCGTCCTGACCGGGACAGGCGCCGGCGGCGCGGGCGCCGCCGCCTCGGACGCGGCCGGCTGCTTCGCCGGGGTCGTACGCCTCGCGGCCGACTGCTTG
>JBKJJI010000284.1:0-8672 GCA_046598115.1 Acidimicrobiia bacterium
GCCTCGTGATCCGCACCGTGCGCTCGCGCGGCCATCTCCTCCAATTCGCAGACGAGACCGCCGAGCAGGAGACCGCAGAGCAGGAGACCGCAGAGCAGGAGACCGCAGAGCAGGAGACCGCAGAGCAGGAGACCGCCGAGCAGGAGACCGCCGAGCAGGAGACGGTGTGAGCGTCGGGGCGATCCTCCTCGACATCCTGATCGTGCTCGTCGCGGCGAAGGCGGCGGCCGAGATCGCCGAGCGCGTTGGCGTTCCCGGGGTGGTCGCCGAGATCGCCGCCGGGATGATCATCGGCCCTTCGGTGCTCGGCGCCGTGGGCACGAACGAGACGCTGGAGGTGCTCGGGGAGATCGGCGTGCTCCTCCTCCTGCTCCAGGTCGGCCTCGAGATGGACCTCCGCGAGCTCGGTGCGGTCGGTCGCGCGTCGATGTCCGTGGCGGTCATCGGCGTCGTGGTCCCGATGGCGGGTGGGTTCCTCGCCGCCGAGCTCCTCGCCTACGACGCCAACACGGCGCTGTTCCTCGGGGCCGCACTCGCGGCGACGAGCGTCGGGATCACCGCCCGGGTGTTCAGCGACCTGCGGGCCCTCGCGACGGTCGAGGCCCGCACGGTGCTGGGCGCCGCCGTGGCCGACGACGTCATGGGGCTCGTCATCCTGACCGTCGTCGTCCGGATCGTCTCAGAGGGCACGATCTCCGTCGTCGGCCTCCTCGGCATCCTCGGCGTCGCGATCGGCTTTCTGGCAGTCGCGGTGACGGTCGGGTCCAAGATCGGTCCGCCGTTGTTCGAGGCGCTGCACCGTCGCGCGCGCTCGGCGGGAACGCTGGTCGCGTTGGCGCTCGCGTGCACCCTCGCGTTCGCCGAGCTGGCCGACGCGGCCAAGCTCGCCCCGATCATCGGAGCGTTCGTCGCCGGGGTCGCACTCTCTCGCAGCACGGTGAAGGACCGAATCGAGCGGGAGCTGGCACCGGTCGGACATCTCTTCATCCCGGTCTTCTTCCTCCAGATCGGGATCGCCATCGACGTCGGGCAGTTCGCATCGCCGAAGGTGCTCGGCGTCGCCGGTGTCCTCATCGTCGTGGCGGTGCTCGGGAAGCTCGTTGCCGCCCTCGGGATGGCGCGTGCCCCCGGTGACAAGTGGCTCGTCGGGTTGGGGATGCTTCCCCGCGGTGAGGTCGGGCTCATCTTCGCGACGATCGGCCTGCGAGAGGGCGTCCTCGGACGCGATCTGTACGCGGCCCTCCTCCTGGTGGTGCTCGCGACGACGATGATGGCGCCGCCGCTGGTGCGGAGCCGCCTGCAGCGCATCCGTGCCGGAGCGGCGCCAGAGACCGCACCCGATCCCATGCCCGCGACGGGATGGCTGACGACCGCTGACGGTGTCGTCGAGCTCGCGGCGACGCCACCCGCGAGGGAGGCGGCGCACGTGGGGCTGGACGCCGCGCGGGCAGTGGCCGACGGCGCCCGGCCCGGGCCCCGGTTGCTCGACTGGCTCGGCGGCCGGGGCACCGCACCACTCCGATGGGACGATGCCGCCACCTCGTCGCTGGTCGCGCTCCTCCGGCACGCCGACCCCCGGGCGTGGCGGTTCCTGGAGACGACGGGGATGCTCGAGGAGGCGCTCCCCGAGATGGCGGACGCGCTGCACCGGCGGCGGACCGACCCCTTCCTCCTCGATCCGGCGCACGTGCTCCGGTTCCCGACGGTGGAGCAGCTCACCGAGGTGCTCACCGACGATCGAGGCGCGGAAGCGTCGTACGCGCAGTTGCAGCATCCCGAACGGCTGGTGCTCGCCGCCCTCGTCCTGGACGCCGTCGGCGACGACCCGGCACCCGTTGCGACGGCGCGTCGACTGACGGAGCGGTTGGGTCTCGACGCGGCGTCCGAGAGCGAGATCGCCCTGCTCGTGGGCGACTCCACGATGCTCCTCGCGGGTGCGGCCCGACTCGACGGGCTCGACGAGGAGCGGGTGCTCCAGATCGCGTCGCACCTTCGGGTCCCGGAGCACGCCCACGCGCTCCACGTGTTGAGCGTCGCGCAAGGCGGGCTCGAGGTCTGGGAGCGATCACGGCTCGACGCGCTGGTCGACCTCGTCCTGGACGTGCTCGCGCATGCGAACGTCCGCGGGGCACCGAACCGGGATGTCGTCGAACGCCGACGTGCGGAGGCCCTGCACCTCGCAGGATCGAACGTGTTCGTCGCCGACCGGGTGCTTCACGCACCGCAGGGCTACCTGGTCGCGGAGGATGCTCGGTCGGTCGTCGGTCACGCCGAGCTGCTCGAGCCGTTGCCGGCGCGCGGTGAGGTGCGGGTCGAGGTGAAGCCGGACGAGCACGACCGCTGGCGCGTCGACATCGCGACGCGGGATCGTCCGGGACTGCTCGCAACGGTGACCGGCGCGCTCGCCGACGAAGGGCTCGATGTGCTCGACGCCACGGTCGCGACCTGGGGAGACGGCGGAGCCCTCGAGTCGTTCCGGGTCCGTCGGGTCGCGCCGGGTGAGCCGCCGGATCCCGAGATCGATCCGGGAGCCTTGACCGCAGCGATCACCGCGCGCCTCGGTCGGTCGTTCGTGTCCGAGCCGATCGACGACGCCGAGGTGATGTTCGACGACGACGCGTCCCCCTGGTACACGCTCTGCGAGGTGCGGGTACCCGACCGTCCCGGTCGGCTCCACGCGATCACCGTCGCGCTGGCGGCTGCCGATGTGGACGTGCACTCCGCTCGCCTCCGCTCGGAGCGCGGTATCGCGATCGACCGGTTCGAGCTGACCGATCGGCGCGGCCACAAGCTCGATCTGCACCGACGGGTGGCGATCGAGCGCCAGCTCGCGAGTGGGGCCGCACCGCGTCGACGGCGACTCGTCGGCCGTCGCACCTGAGCCCGACGCAGTGCCCGGCTCAGTGCCCGGGTCAGCGGGTGGTCAGGGCGAGACGTCTCGGACGCTCACGACCTCGACCGAGAACATCTTCTTCGGCCCCGCGAACTCGACGACGTCACCGGGGCCGTGTCCCACGAGCACCTTGCCGAGCGGTGACCCCGCCGAGAGCACGTCGTAGGTGTCGTGGCGTTCCTCGATCGAGCCGACGAGGTACTGCATCGTCTCGTCGTCGTCGTCCATCCGGATCTCGACGATCTTGCCGGGCTCCACCACGTCGGCCGTGGAGGACTCGACGATCGTCGCTGACCGGAGCATCTGCTGGAGGTGTCGGATCCGGCCCTCATTGTGGCCCTGCTCGTTCTTCGCCGCGTCGAAGTCGGCGTTCTCGCGGATGTCGCCGTGCTCCCGTGCGCGTTCGATCCACTCCGAGATCTCCCGCCGACGAGGCCCGGAGCGATGGGCCAGCTCCTCGGTGAGTCGCTGGTGGGCATCCGCCGACAGGTGCACCTCGTCCATCACCTCATCGTAGTGATGGGCCGGGGCCGGACCGGCTTCCTCCGGGAGGCACGGATGGGCTGTGCTCGGGGGGTCGGGTCCGTCAGCGGCTAGGAAGACGCCGATGGTGTTCACCCTGGCGCTCGCTGCCGCCCTCTCGTATGGCGCGGGGGACTTCCTCGGCGCGATCGCGACCGGACGGACGAAGAGCGCGCTCCCGGTCGTCGCCGCGTCGTCGCTGGCGGGTGTGGTGCTCCTCCTCGCGATCGTGCCGTGGTTCGACGCATCACCCGTCGGTGCCGACTTCGGATGGGGTGCTGCCGGCGGCGTCGCGGGAGGTGTGGGGGTCGCGCTCTTCTACCGCGGGCTCGCGACCGGTGTGATGAGCGTCGTCGCGCCGGTCGCCGCGGTCACCGGGGCGGCGGTCCCCGTCGCTGCCGGCCTGTTGCTCCGTGAGCGGCCGAGCGCCGTCGCGCTGGTCGGCGTGGGGTTGGCGATCTCCGCGGTCGCGCTGCTCGCGGTCGAGGCGCCCGGGACCAGGGAAGTGGTCGCGGGAACGTCGCGAGAGGCGCTGCCGCTCGCGCTGGGAGCCGGTCTCGGGTTCGGTGTGTTCTTCGTCCTGCTCGACCGCACCGGCGACGAGGCCGGGCTGTGGCCGCTCGTCGCTTCCCGATCGGTCACGCTCGTGCTTGCGGTCGGTGCGGCCCTCGTCATCGGTCAGACGGTCATGCCCGCCCGAGGTGCCCGGCGGCTCTCCCTCGGCACCGGGGTCTTCGACATGGCGGCGAACGCATGCTTCCTGATCGCGAACCGCAGCGGGCTCCTGGCGCTCGTCGCGGTCATTACGTCGCTGTACCCCGCGAGCACCATCGCGCTGGCGCAGCTCTTCTTGGGCGAGCGCCTCGCTCGCCACCAGCTCGTCGGGGTCGGGGTCGCGGTGGTGGCGGTCGTCATGATCGCCATTGCCTGATCTCGTTGCCTGATCTCGGGCGCCTGCGCTCCCTGACGTGCGTGCGGGGAAAGGGGTTTGACCGTGCCAGGATCGCCTGCGACACTGGACGGACCATGACGCATCTCACCATCGTCGTCATTTCCTAGCGAGCGCCGGGCCACCGGCGTTCGCTCTCGATCGTCCACTTCGGTGGGCGGTTTTTCGTTGTCCGGACACTCCACCCCAGACCCAAACGGCCGACCACAGGACAGGACCATTCGTGGGACATCGCATCGGCATCATCGGAGGCGACGGGATCGGTCCCGAGGTCGTGGCCGAGGCCCTGAAGGTCGTCGACGCGGCCGACGTGAAGTACACGCCGGTGTCGTTCGACCTGGGCGGGGCGCGCTACCTCCGTGACGGCGAGATCCTGCCCGACGCCGACCTCGCGGCTCTTCGCCGCTGCGACGCGATCCTCCTGGGCGCCGTCGGGACGCCCGACGTGCCGCCGGGCGTGATCGAGCGCGGCCTGTTGCTGCGCCTGCGCTTCGAGCTCGACCTGTACGCGAACGTGCGCCCGTTCCTGGACGGACCGAACGACCGTCACGACGGCGTCGATATGGTCGTCGTGCGGGAGAACACCGAGGGGACGTACGCGGGGGAGGGCGGGTTCCTGCGCAAAGGGACGCCCCAGGAGATCGCGACCCAGGGCTCGGTCAACACGCGCCACGGTGTGGAGCGATGCATCCGCTACGCCTTCGATCTCGCGGAGCGACGCGAGCGCTCCCACGTCACGCTGGTCCACAAGACGAACGTGCTGACGTTCGCGGGCGACCTCTGGGATCGCACCTTCCACGAGGTGGCGACAGCCCACCCGAAGGTCGAGACCGCGTACAACCACGTGGACGCCGCGTGCATCTACTTCGTCGAGGATCCCGGCCGTTACGACGTGATCGTGACCGACAATCTCTTCGGCGACATCCTCACCGACCTCGGTGGCGCGATCGCCGGAGGGATCGGGCGGGCCGCGTCGGGCAACCTGAACCCCGACCGGACCGGGCCGTCGCTGTTCGAGCCGGTGCACGGGTCGGCCCCCGACATCGCCGGGACCGGCACCGCCGATCCGCGCGCGGCGATCATCTCCGCCGCGATGATGTTGGAGTTCCTCGGCGAGGATGCGGCGGCCAGACGAGTACGCGAGGCCCTCGCCGGGTGCGACGACCTCGTCGGGACGACGAGTGACCTCGGGGACGCGATCGCCGATCGCGTGCAGGACTAGGAGTAAGCGATGCCGATCGACAAGACCGACAAGATCTGGATGGACGGAGTGCTCGTCGACTGGGACGAGGCGAAGGTCCACGTGCTCACGCACACGCTGCACTACGGCTCGGGGGTGTTCGAGGGGATCCGCGCGTACGCGACCGATCGCGGACCAGCGGTGTTCCGCCTCACCGATCACATGCGCCGCCTGCACGACTCGGCGAGCCTCCTCATGATGGACATCCCCTTCTCGGTGGAGGAGCTCGTCGAGGCGACGAAGGAGACGATCCGGGTCAACGGGGTCGAGTCCTGCTACGTGCGGCCGATCGCGTTCCTCGGGTACGGGGAGATGGGCCTCAACCCGTTGCCGTCGCCCGTGCAGGTGTCGATCGCGGTCTGGCCGTGGGGGACCTACCTGGGCGACGAGGGAGTGAAGAACGGCGTCCGCATGAAGATCTCGACCTGGCGGCGCATGGACCCGAACATCAACCCGGTCGCGGCCAAGGGCACGGGTGTGTACATCAACTCGAGTCTCGCCAAGGTCGAGGCGCTCAAGGGCGGCTACGACGAGGCGATCCTGCTGAACATGTCGGGCACCGTCTCCGAGGCGACGGGCGAGAACGTCTTCGTGGTGAAGGACGGCGTGCTGCTCACGCCGCCGCTGTCGGCGGGCGCGCTCGAGGGCCTCACCCGCGACACCGTGATGACGATCGCCCGCGACCTCGGTGTCGAGGTGCGCGAGCAGACGTTGCTGCGCACCGACCTGTACCTCGCGGACGAGGCCTTCCTCTGCGGCACTGCCGCCGAGATCGTGCCGATGCGATCGGTCGACGACCGCGAGATCGGGGAGCCCGGCGAGATCACGCGCAAGCTCCAGGAGACCTACTTCGCGATCGTCCACGGCCAGGTCGAGAAGTACGCCGACTGGCTCGAGTACGCCCGTGAGTGATCCAGCGAGCGCGACCGGAAGGAAGATCGAGATCTACGACACGACGCTGCGCGACGGCGCGCAGCTCGAGGGGATCTCGCTCACGGTCGACGACAAGCTGAAGATCGCCGAGCAGCTCGACTGGCTCGGTGTCGACTACATCGAGGCCGGATGGCCGGGGTCGAACCCGAAGGACGACGAGGTCTTCCGGCGTGCCGCCACCGAGCTCGACCTGCAGACCAGCACGCTCGTGGCGTTCGGGTCCACGCGCCGGGTGAAGGGCAAGGTCGACTCCGACGACACGCTTCGCCATCTGGTCGAGGCGGGCGCACCCGCGGTGTGCATCGTCGGGAAGTGCTGGGACTACCACGTCACCGAAGCCCTCGGGACGACCCTCGACGAGGGCGTCGCGATGGTCGCCGACTCGGTCGAGTTCCTCGTGGCCCAAGGGCTGGAGGTGCTCTTCGACGCGGAGCACCTCTTCGACGGGTACGCGCGCAACCCGGAGTTCTCGCTCCGGGTGCTCGAGGCGGCCGCCGAGCGCGGTGCATCGCGGCTCGTGCTCTGCGACACCAACGGAGGGACGCTCCCCGATGAGGTCGAGCGGATCGTCGGCGAGATCGTCGCCTACTTCAAGGGCGACGTCGGCGTCGGCGTCCACCTGCACGACGACGCCGGGACCGGCGTCGCGAACGCGCTCGCCGGTGTGCGCGCCGGGGCCGTGCAGGTCCAGGGAACGATCAACGGCTACGGAGAACGGACCGGGAACTGCAACCTCACGACGATCATCCCGAACCTGTCGTTGAAGATGGGCATCGAGACGATCCCCGCCGACCGCATGGAGCGCCTGACAACGGTCGCGCACCACGTCGCCGAGCTCGTGAACATGGCGCTGAACCCCCAGGCCCCCTACGTCGGCGAGTCGGCGTTCGCCCACAAGGCCGGACTCCACACGAGCGCCATCGCGAAGCGGCCCGACGCGTACGAGCACGTCGTCCCCGACTCGGTCGGGAACGGGACGCGCTTCGTGGTCTCGGAGCTCGCCGGCAAGTCGACGATCCTCCTGAAGGCCAAGGAGCTCGGGCTGGAGATCGACGGCCCGCAGGTGAGCGAAGTCGTCGACACCCTGAAGCGTATGGAGCACGAGGGCTACCACTTCGCGGTCGCGGACGCGTCGCTAGAGCTGTTGATGCGGCGCGTCACCGGCTGGGAGCAGCCGTGGTTCCGGGTCGAGTCGTTCCGGGTGATCACCGACGACAGACCGACGGAGGGTGTCGCGATGGACGCGACCAGTGTGCGTGTCAGCACCGAGGCCACCATCAAGGTGCACGCCGGGGCGGAGCGACTCGTCGCCACCGCCGAGGGGAACGGTCCCGTGAACGCGCTCGACACCGCGCTCCGACGTGCGCTCGGCGACCGGTGCCCCGGTCTCGAAGCCGTGCACCTCACCGACTACAAGGTGCGGGTCCTCGACACGCAGAAGGGGACCGGGGCCGTCACCCGGGTGCTCATCGACAGCACCAACGGCGACCGCACCTGGACGACCATCGGCGTGAGCGAGAACATCATCGAAGCCTCGTGGCAGGCCCTCTACGACTCGCTCGTGTACGGGTTGCTGCATGCCGGAGAACAGGGAGCCTGACCGTGCCCACCGACCCGTTCATCGCGCCCACCCTCGACGACGCGCCTCGTCACGAGCAGAACCTCGTCGGTGGGGTCAGCGTCCCGGCACCGCGGCGCTGGGTCGCCGCGCGCCCCGGCGACCTCCACGGCCCTCAGCCCCGTGGCGAGCTCCTCGGTTCGCCCGGACCGAACGTGGGCTATGCGCTGCGGCTCGCCCACCGGGCCTCCGACCGCTTCGCGCTCGCGCCCAGCGAGCACGTCGACGATGCGACGTCCGTCGTCGGCGAGGTCGCGATGAAGCGAGCTTCGTCGTTCGGCCGCGCGCCGGTCATGGCCGACGTCGAGTGCGGGATGCTCCTGCTCGGGTACCAGGGTGGGTGTGCACCCGACTTCGCGGCATGGCGGTCCGGGTTGGTCGCCGGTGCCCACCACGACTACCGCGTCCGACGGACCCTGTGCGACGCGGTCGACCTGGACGTGCTGCGCCAAGCACCCGCGGCGCTGGTCGATGGAGTGGACGTTCGTCGTCGCGACATCCGTGCGGCCCTCGAGGG
>JBKJJI010000435.1:0-10626 GCA_046598115.1 Acidimicrobiia bacterium
AAGCGCCGCACGAGACCGAGGCGATCGGCGCCCGCCGCCACCGCCGCGAGGCGGGCGAGCCCGCGGAGTACTCCTACGACGAGGCCCTGCCGGCTGCGTTCTGGGACCCCGCCGCGCGTGCCGCACAGCTCGCGACGATGGGCCTCGACGCGGCGATCTGCTTCCCGAACTTCGGGCTCGGCTGGGAGCGCAAGCTCAGCGGATCGCTCCCGGCGCTGCTCGCGAACATGACCGCTTGGAACCGCTGGTGCGCGATCGTCGCGCACGACGGTGGCGGGGCCGTCCACCCGGTCGCGCATGTCACCCTGCGGGACCTCCACTGGCTCGACTCCCAGCTCGACGCGCTCTCGGCCGCCGGGGTGCGGACCGCGATGATGGCGCCGGCACTCGTCGACGGGAAGCCCCTCTCCCACCCCGACCTCGACCAGGCCTGGGCATCGTTCGTGGCGCACGGCATCGCGCCCGTCTTCCATGTCGCCGATCAGCCCCGCGTGTTCGACGACGCCTGGTTCACCGACGACGGCACCGCGTTCGTCAACGTGATGGAGTCGGTGTTCCTGTGGACGCCAGCCGCGGTCGCGATGACCGACCTGATCGTCAACGGCGTCCTGGAACGCCACACCGATCTGCGGCTCGGGATCGTGGAGCTGTCGGCGATCTGGGTCCCGCAGTACCTGATGATGCTGGACGGCGGCTACGACTTCACGTCGAAGCTCAACGGGTGCGTCCCCGCGCCGTTGTCGATGCGTCCCAGCGAGTACTTCCGGCGCCATGTGCGCGTCTCGGCGTTCGCATACGAGCAGCCCGCTCGAATCGAGCGCCAGGCTGGCGACCTCCTCATGGCCTGCTCCGACTACCCGCACTCCGAAGGCACCGCGACGCCGCTCGAGGACTACGCAAGGGTCGGCAGCGAGCCCGGCGGCCCGACGGGACTCTTCGCTGCGAACGCCGAGTTCCTGCTCGGCATCGGCACTGCGTGACCGATCCCTCCATCGGACCGCTCGTCGGCGCCGACGAGACGCTGCTGCACCAGACGGTCGACACGTTCGCGTCTGTGGGGACGACCGACGTCAACTGGACCGAGAAGCTCTGGCTCCAGGTATGTGCGAGAGATGGTTCGCTGCAGGCGCTGTTCGGGCTCGGGAAGTACGGCAATCGCAACGTGCTCGACGCGTTCGGCGGGGTGTCACGCGGCACTGAGCAGTGGACGGTGCGCGCGAGCCGCGCCCTGCACACCGACCCGACCCGGGTCGGCGTCGGTCCCCTGCGCTACGACGTCGTCGAGCCGCTCTCGGCCGTGAGGATCCGCCTCGACCCGACCGATGTGCAGCCGATCGCGTTCGACGTGACGGTACGTGGCGTCGTGCCTCCGCGGATGGAGGATCGCGAGCTGCACCGCTCGCCCCACGCCCAACGGGTGGTGAATGACGTCGTCCGCTACCACCAGACGGGCGTCGCCGAAGGGTGGATCGAGGTCGAGGGCCACCGAACCGACATGCTCGCCGGCGAGTGGGTCGGGACCCGCGACCACTCGTGGGGAGTGCGCATGCAGGTTGGCGACCCGGTCCCGGACGCCGAGCCACCGACCCGCATCCGCGACCCGCAGTCCTTCACGAGCTGGGCGCCGTGGCTCATGGAGCGCTCCGACGGGTCGCACTACGCGCTCTTCCACTACTTCATGCGTTCGAACCTGCCCGGAGCACCGGCCCGTCGGTTGCGCGGGGGAATCGAACATCCCGACGGGACCGAGGACGCGTTCGCCGACGCCCACTTCGACGTGGCGTTCGACGACACCAACCGCCGGTTCCTCGGCGGGACGATCACGTTCGTGCTGGCCGACGGATCCGAGCGCCCCGTCACCGTGATGCCCGTCGAGTCGGGCACCGGGTTCCATCTGGGCACCGGCCTGTACTTCGGGCTCGACGGCGCCCGGCACGGCCAGTGGCGCGGTGAGCTGCACGTCGACGGCGACCACTACGACGCTTGCGACACGCGGGAGGTCGCTCGGCGCATCCATCAGCACCGTGACTGCGTAGTGCGGGTCGAGGACCCGGTCGGCGGCGGGGTCGGCTGGGGCAGCGTCCAGACGATCGCCATCGGCGCCTTCCCGGAGTACGGCCTGCGCCTCGAGTCCACGTTCGTCTGAGAACCCGCACACGCACGCGGGCCTGACAATCCCTACGTCGAGCAATGAAGAGCAACCATGACCATCTCGCCCAACAACCTGCCCGACCTTGACCTCGTCGTCGACCTGAACAGCGAGGACGAGTCCGGACTCCCCTGGGCCTTCATCGATGAGGCTCACCGACCCGGCCCCGTCAGCAAGCACCGCCAACTGCTCGGCGGCCGCGTCACCTGACATCACAGTTTCCGGACGGCGGGGTTCGAGGCGTCAATGGAGCGCGGCGGCGACTGCTCACCCGGCGCCTTCGGCCGCTCGGCGTCGGTGGCGTTCGATGGCGTGGGAGTACGCGGTCTCGAAGTCCGTCGCCAGCCGATCCCACGACAGTTCGGCGCGCGCGTAAGCAAGCGCGTTGGCGGCCCGCGCGGCTGTCTCCGCGGGGTCGTTCGCGACTCTCGCGAGCACTTCGGAGAGCGCTTCGAGATCGTCGGGTGGGACGAACCAACCAGTGGGACGGTTCGGGTCGAGGTTGACCATCGACGTGAGGCCGCCGCTGCGGCACGCGATGACCGGCAGCCCGACCGCCATCGCCTCGAGCGGCACCTGCGGGTACGGGTCATCGACGGACGGGACCACGAGCGCATCGCATGCCGCCAGACCGTCCGGGAGATCGTCGTGGCCCCGCCAACCCGCGAAGTAGATGCCGTCGGACCCGACCTCCTCGGCCACGGTCGCGGGGTGCTCACCCTCCCACTCGCCGGGATGCCCTCCCCAGACCACGAGCGACGCGGCGCGCGCGAACCGGCTGCGCGCGCGGGCGAACGCGCGCACCAACGCGGGCACGCGTTTGAATCCGAGGAACCGCCCGACGAAGAGCAGCACGGTGGCGTCGTCGTCGACGCCGAGCAGCCGGTCGAGGTCGCGTTCGGTGTATGCGAGGGTGCCGGGTGCTCCGGACTCGGTCCAGCCGTGAGGGTCCTCGACGAGCGCTCGCCGGAACGTCGCTCGACGGGATCCGGGTGTACGTGGCCGCGGCCTGAAGTGCTCGATGTCCACCCCGTTGGGGAGGGCGGTGACATGCTCGGGCTCGATACCTAACATGGAGACCGCGGCTTCTCGGTTCTGTGGCGACACTGTGATCACATGGTCAGCACAGCGCGCCTGGTGCGTGAACCGCGTGGCCCAGAACTCGCCGTGACGCCACGAGCCCCAATCGGTCGCGCGGAACATCTCGACCTGTGCCGCATCGAGACGACGCTCGGCGTCAGCACCTTCGTGCATGCTCGCCGCTGCGGGCATCGTCGCGAGCGTCTCGCCCAGCGCGGCGGCGAGCGCGACGCGCCTCCGGATCCCCTCGAGCAGCTTCAGCTCCGTCCCGTGGAGATGCACGACCAACGGCACGTCCGGCCAACGCCGGCGCACGGCATCGAGCTGGGGCGTGAGGTGGTGGAGGTGGAACACATCAGCACGGTCCGCACCCGCAGCCTGCAGCGGTGCCTCCCACGCCCCGGACAGGTGCTCGGCGAGCCGGGGAGCCACCGAGGAGAAGATCGCGTCCGGGACACCGGCGCGGTCCTCATACGAGGGGTGCATCGGCTGTGCGGCCGCGATCGCGTCGCCACCGGCCTCGAACACGCGGACCGCGTCGGTGAAGTCGAGCGCATGGACGTCGAGACCATCGAAGAACGTCGGCGCGTGGGTCTCCTCCCCCGGGCCTCCGAGCGACCCGACCGCGAGCGAGACCGACCAACCCGCGCGGACAAGCGCGGGGCTCAGGTAACGCACGACATACGCCGATCCTCCCCGCGGGTAGAACAGCAATCCCATCACGACCCGACCCCGGCCCATCGCTGCCGACCCTAGGTGCCCCGGCAGCGGTCGCAGCGCCCGGGACCGGAGCGCGCACGTTGACACCACAGGTCTCACCAAGCCGCGCGGATGGGCCCAATGGGCATCGAGTCCGCGCGTTGTCGCGGCTACCCGCCGCCTGACCAACGTGCCTGCGATCTCCACCCAGGCATCGACACGCGGCCGGTCGAGTTGATGCGCAAGTGATGGGCACATGATGGGTAACTCACACGGCTGCGACTCGCCGCGCTGCCCCGCAAGCCTTGTCGGGTAAGGTTTCCTTGGAGCGGACGACGGGATTCGAACCCGGTGAGGCCCATTGGCTCGAGCGCCTTGTCGCGCGGGAGCGTCGCTAGCGGCTTCTTGCCGATCTGCGAGAGGATGTGGCCGAGGATCAGGGGCGAGCGCCGGCTGAGGTCCGGGACGACATCGGGTGTCGTCACACACCCATGGACTCAGCGCAGACGGGCGATGTCGCTCTTGGCGACTCGAAGCCGAGCCGGCAGGGCGTCATTGATCCGCAACATGAGCCGGAAGAGACGCGGGCTGCGGACGAACAGGAGACGCACACGTCGCTTCTTGGCGCGACCTCGTCCGAAGTGGCGAAGTGCGCGTCCGGCACGCCGGGCGGCCGTCCAGTCGCGCGCCGACACGGCGCGTGTGTAGTCGTCGAGCGACGTGGTGAAAAAGCGGGGCGCGACGAAGTCCCGGTAGTAGTAGCGGTTCGTTCGCTTGTCGTCGACGATGTCGTCCTCGAGTTTCCCACTGAATCGGAGTCGGCTCTCGATGAACCGCGGGCTGATCGAGTCGCTGGCCGCGTGCACCCGGAACTCGGTGAGCGCCTCCGCGTGGAACGCGAAGCGCCATCCCGATCGGAAGCCGCGGACGTACAGGTCGTCGTCCTCGTAACCGCGCAGCTTCTCGTCGAAACCGCCGAGCGCCTCGAAGGCGGCCCGCCGGATGACGCTCGCTGACGGGATGACCATGAGATCGCGCTCGATGCATGCAGCGATGTCCTGCTTCGGGTGATCGATCTGATGATGCCGGAGGAACGAGCGGATGATGACGTTGCCGTCGCCGTCGATCTCGTCGAACTCGCTGTACGCCCAGGCGAGCTCGGGATCGTCGACGAACGGCCGTACGAGTGATACCAGATGGCGTTGGTGCCAGATGTCGTCTTGATCCAGGAACGCGAGGAGTGCGCCACGGGCCTCGGCCGCGCCGCGGTTGCGTGCCGCCGACTGACCGGCGTTCGGCTGGCGCACGAGGCGGATCGGGAACGGTGCCGGGATGCGGTCGAGGAAGTCGAGGTCGGTCTCGTCGGTCGAGCCGTCGTCGACGACGATGAGCTCGTCGGGTGGCTGGGTCTGGAGGGTCGCACTCCTGACCGCGTCGGCGAGGTGGGCGCCGCCATTGAACACCGGGAGGATCGCGCTCACGATCGGGATCCGGACCTCGGGATCATCGGTGATCTCGACGACCGATCGGTCCATGAGATCCACTGTCTCGAGCTCGACGCCCTCCTGGTATCCCGGGTCCTCCCGCCCGTGGAACCACTGCTGTGCGCGTGCGGTGTCGAGCGCGTCCGGATGCGGAAGCGCGCGCATCCGCCCCGTTGCATCGGTCAGCTCCGCGACCGCGGCCGAGGCCGTGCACCAGCGCTGACGCTCGCCGACCTGGCGGGCCACCTCGAGCATGTTCGCCTCGGTCGCCGCCCACTCGTCGGACAGGAGGGCGATGTCCGCCCGAATCATGAACGCGAGGTGGGTCAGGGTCGGGGACGCGAGACGGAGGCGGAGCATCTCCCGGAAGAGCGGCGGTGACGTCCACGGGGTCAGCGTCTGGTACCTCCCCGTCGGCACCAGACGGTCGCCCATGGGCACCAACGACAACGACACGCCGGGCGTGTGCGGGATCATCACGAGACCCTCGGTGCGCTCCGGATCGGGCGTGCGGAAGTCGCTGCGCGCGGGCCGGTACGCGAACGACGGTACCGTGCGCGTGTCGGGGTACCAGCCGGTGCTGGTCTCGGTCGGCACCATCACGCGTGCGGCTCGCAGCCCCGGCTCGACGGAGAGGTCGGCGACGACGCCCGCGTCGTCGAGCTGGCGGGCGAGACGGTTCCACATGACACGATCGCCGTTGTTGTTCGCACGACAGGGTCGGCCGAACGCTTCCCGGTAGCCGTCGAGGGCGACGTCGGCACAGTGCGCGAGCCAGTCGATGTCGGCGTTGTCCTCGATCCACTGTCCCTTCCAGCGCCAGCAGTGGATGTGCAGACCCATCTCGTCACCGGCCGACTCGAACTGGCTGATGTCGCGCTCATACATCTCGACGAGGCCAGTGCTCGAGCCGTACGCCTCCACGATCTGTGGGTCCATTCGGTGGTACCAGGTCAGGGAGACGGGAGCGTCGATGATCGAGGCGATCTGGTCACGGAGCCTGGGCATGAGCGTGACGAGCTTCTCGAGGCCGAGCGCCGGCTCGGGTCGTCTGGCGAAGACTCGTCGATCCGGCTCGACGTCGATGCCGAAGATGATCGGAATCCGTTCCACGTCCGCTCCGGTCGGTGCTCGAGAGAGTGCGCGATACTACGCGGGCACGTCAAGGCTCCGCACCGGCACGTCGCCCAGGTGAGGCAGCAGATGGACAGAGTCTGGCGCGCGGGTCAGGCAGTTCCCCCGAACGCGCGGTCGAGGAGCCTGTTTGCAACTTGGTCGATCAGGAACGCATTGACTTCGTCGCCGGCCCCGAGCAGTTCGTCAGCTACGCGCATGAGATCCTTGATGATGACCGTGATCTCTTCGAGACTGAACTTGACCGCACCGCTTGGTTCGCGGCTCGCCACCTCGCGCTACCGCGTGGAACGTGAGAGCGGTGGACTCAAACGCTTCACGTCGTCGACGCGAAATGCCCGGACGCCTGGAGCGACTTCAATCGGTGTTATCCGCCCGCCCCGGACGGCGGCAATGAATTCCCCGGGACTGAGCCCCGATTCCCTGACCGCGTCCCCGGGCCCGAGCATTCCCCCGGGCACCACTTCGCGGCGCGTGACTGCCCGGCGCCGCGCACGAACCACGTTGGGTTGCCCGATGTCGCCGATCAACGAGCTGATCTCATTGGATGACATGCCGAGACGGTGCGCTTCCACGATGGCGGAGTCTCGGATCAACCGCGTCACGTAGTCATCGGCTCGCGCCCGTTGATATTCCGCCTCGGCCTCGAGGAGGTCACGCCTGGCAACTTCGAGTTCTGTCGTCATCGGCCTGATCCTATATCACCCTGACATACCTCGCAGGCCCGAAAACGAACTCGCGCCGAACATGCGTTCGAAGTTACATAGGTGTGAGCCTGGCGGATGAAGAACGGGGCCAACCGGTCGATGATCGCGGCGGAGATCGATGAACTGCTTCGTGACCCGGTGCGGCTTCCACCGGCCCTGGCCATCGCGGTCGTCGCTGAACACGAACGCTGTCTCGACGATGGCGTAGCGGCGCTTCCCCGTACCGGGATCAGTGCCCAGATACGCGCGCAGCTCCCAGGACTCGTCCCCCCGCGGTCGCATCGACCCCGCCACGCCCACCCATCGACACGGGGCCGAGCCGAGATTGACTTGAGCTGATCACCGTGGTCGCCGACAGTGGCTGCGTCATGCTCGGGCGAAGGTGACAAGGTCGGTCATGTCGCCGCCGTCTGCATGTTCCAATGCGCGACGGTACGTTCCTCGAAGTTCAACGGTCTCCATGTCGAGGTTCGCGCCCCAGCTGAATGCGTTGTGACCGCGAGCAGTCATCAGGTAGTCGGAGGCGATTCGACCATGACGTCCGTTGCCGTTCGGAAATGGGTGAATGGCGACCAAGCGGTGGTGAAAGCGAACACCGAGCTCATCCGGTTCATAGGTCCCTTGCTCCACCCATGCTCCCGCGTTGTTGACAAGAACCCGAAGTTCGGCCGGGATGTCGTCGGGATCGATCCCGATGTTCGCCTCGGTCCGTCGGTAGCGGCCCGCCCATTTCCAGACGTTCCCGAACATCGCTCGGTGCAGGTCCCGGAGGTACTGGTCGTCCAGCAGCTGCACAACGGTCGGCCGCCGTCGGAGCAATGCCTCGGCGATGTTGGTCTGCTCGGCGTCAAACAACTCGGCGCGGGTCGCAATGTGCGTTGGTATGAGGCCGAGGCGGTCCTCCTCCGACAACTCGGTATGTCCATCGCCTCTCGGGACGAGCGGATCGATCACGATGAAGTGTCGGACCACAGACCTCGACGGTCGATGAACCGGTCGGCAAGGTCGTCGAGCTCCGCGGCGGTGTCGTCGTCTCCGACCGCCTGGTCCTCGAGCCGACTGTGGTGAGCCACCGGCGCCAGGTGACGAGCTGCTTTGCGCCGGGCCTGCGCCCGGACGGCGTCGTCGAGGCTCGTCCGTGGCACGAGGACGTATACGAGGTCGCAATCAAGGGCACCTGCAGCTCGTCGCAACGTCTCGAGTTTGATCGTGTCGTGCAATTCACTGCGTTCTAGGCTCGGCACTGTTTGCTGGCTGATCCCCATACGAGCGGCAAGCTCGGTACTCGACATGCCGAGGGCGTCTCGGATTGCCCTCACCCACCCCCGGTGTGGCCGCGCCTCTCCGGCAAGCGGACGAAGCGGTTGAAGACGGGCATCGAGCTGGCGGCGTGCCTGGGCACCGTTCTTGGTCATGGGCACGAATCTACTGGTTGCAGACTGTAAGAACAAGAGAAATCAACGTATTGTGGCCTGTGGATTGCCCTTGAAACGACAAGTCCGAGCCAGTAGGACACCTTCCCCGGCAGCAGGCAACTCGTGCGTGCATGCATCCGGGGCCCGCGAAGGACCACATCCATCACGCTTCGCGGAGCAGTGCCACGAGAATGTCGGCGGCGTCCTGATCGCCCCGCCCAGCCCGGTGAGGCCGCCGCGAGCCACTCGCCCAGCAGGCACGCGACGTCGAGCGGGCGCCGGCACGCCGACCGTGGGAGGCGTCCTCGACGAGCTCGACCAAGGCCTGGTGCGCGGCGCGCTTGGTTCCGCGCACGGTGCGGGTGGCGTAGCGGTGCTTGCCGCTCTCGGGGTCGGTGCCCAGGTAGGCGCGCAGCTCCAGGACTCGCTCCCCCGCTGTCGCATCGACCCCGCCACGCCCACCCGTCGACACGGCACCGGTCGACTTGATGGGCAAGTGATGGGCAACTCGCAACCCCGCGACCTGCCCGAGCGATCGAGACCCCTTATCGGGAAAAGAGGTTCTTGGAGCGGACGACGGTGTCCTGGTGCAGGACATTGAGGACAGGTGTCGCGCGACATAGAGGACAGCCCGTGACGCTGGCCGGATGTCGTCGAAAGCTCGCCTGGTCATCACTGCCGTTGTCGTCGAGGGACGAAGCCCGTCTCAGGTTGCCAAGGACTATGGGGTCGCCCGCTCGTGGGTCTACACCCTTGTCGCCCGCTACCGAGAGGAGGGGGACGCGGCGTTCGAATCGCGATCTCGGCGACCGAAGTCCTCACCGAACGCGACCGACCCTGCGACGGTCGAGTTGATCCTCGAGCTCCGCCGGCATCTCACCGAGCAGGGACTCGACGCCGGGGCCGACACGATCCGCTGGCATCTCGAACACCACCACCGGATCCAGGTGCACTCGGCAACGATCTACCGGGCTCTCACCCGTTATGGGCTCGTCACTCCCGCGCCCGAGAAGCGGCCGCGGAGCTCCTACATCCGGTTCGAAGCCGAACTCCCAAACGAGTGTTGGCAGTCAGACTTCACGCACTACCCGCTCGCGGACGACACCGACACCGAGGTCCTCTCCTGGCTCGACGACCACGCCCGCTACGCGCTGCGTATCACCGCACACCAACCTGTCACCGGGCGTGTCGTCGTCGCCGAGTTCCGCAACGCGGTCGCCGAACACGGGCCACCCGCATCCACGTTGACCGACAACGGCATGGTCTTCACCACCCGCTTCTCCGGCGGACGCGGCGGCCGCAACGGTTTCGAGACCGAACTCCACCGACTCGGCATCACCCAGAAGAACTCGAGACCGAACCATCCCACCACGTGCGGCAAAGTCGAACGCTTCCAACAGACCATGAAACGCTGGCTCGACCAACAACCCGCCCCGACCACGATCGGTGAACTGCAAACCCTGCTCGACACGTTCCGCGTCATCTACAACCAGCAGCGTCCCCACCGATCACTCCCGCACCGGGCGACACCCGCCACCATCTATCAGGCCCGCCCCAAAGCCACACCCGCCGGCCGCGACGACCCCCACCATCGCGTCCGCCGCGACCGCGTCGACACCGGCGGGACCATCACCCTCCGCGTCGCCGGCGCGCTCCGCCACATCGGCATCGGACGAACCCACGCCCGAACCCACGTCATCGTGCTCGTCGATGACCTCCACGTCCGCGTCGTCGACGCCGCCACCGGCGAACTCCTCCGCGAACTCACCATCGACCCCACCCGCGACTACCAACCCACCGGCAAACCCAAAGGCCCCACCCGCCCCAAGAAGAAACGCCCCGAACCCAGCTGAGGGTTCAGGACGTCCTCAATGTCTCGCGACACGACATGGCGGAGGTGGCAGGAATCGAACCCACCGGACGGGGGTCGCCCGTCCCACTCGTTTTGAAGACGAGGG
>JBKJJI010000003.1:0-5818 GCA_046598115.1 Acidimicrobiia bacterium
ACCGGCCTCCACCAGGCCGACATCGGCGATCTCCGGGTCGGTGAAGATCGCCGACGCCGCCTTCTCGTAGTCGAGGTTGCGGTGCGGGCGGTTGTGCATCCCCATCAGGTGCTCGGCGATCTTGCGGCCCTGCATCGCCGCGACGGACGAGAGCGGGAGCTTTCCCGAGATATCGCCGATCGCGTAGATGTGGGGAACGGTCGAGAGGCAGTTGTGGTTGATGGCGACGTACCCCCCGTCGTCGACCTCGACGCCGACCTGCTCGAGACCGAGGTCCTCGGTGTTGGGGATCGAACCGACCGCCAGCACGACGTGCGATCCGTCGACGATGCGACCATCCTCGCACGACACGCGCACCGTCGCGCCGTCGCGCTCGATCGCCGACGCCCGCGCCCCCTTGAGCAGCGTGATCCCGCGGTCGAGGAACGCCGACTCGAGCACGGCGGCGACCTCGGCGTCCTTGATCGGCAGCACCTGTTGGCGCGACACGAGCAGGGTGACCTTCGAGCCCAGCGAGTCGAACATGTGCGTGAACTCGACCCCGGTCACCCCGGATCCGATCACGACGACATGCTCGGGGATCTCCGGTGGCGGATAGCAGTGGCGGGTGGTGAGCACTCGCTCACCGTCGACAGGCGCGAAGTCGGGCACCCGCGGCCGCGAGCCGGTGGCGACGACCACGAAGTCGGCCTCGAGATGCTCGACGCCCGCAGCGGTCTCGACCGCGACGGTGTGCGCGTCGACGAATCGCCCCGTGCCTTCCACGACCCGCACCCGCTGTGAGGCAAGCGTCTCGACCAACGACTCGCGCAGACGGCCTTCGATCGACTCGATGCGTTGCTGCAGGGCGTCGACGTCGAGCGTCCCTTCTGCCTGGAGTCCCATCGAATGCGCACGCGCGAGCTCGCCGAGCTCGCCGCCCGTCGCGATCAGTGCCTTCGACGGGATGCAGTCCCAGAGGTGGGCGGCGCCACCGACGATCTCTCGCTCGACGAGGGTGACCTCGGCTCCCAGGGTGGCGGCGACCGACGCGCAGGTGTTCCCCGCGGGGCCGCCACCGATGATCACGAGTCGCGTCGTCGGCACCCGGCCAGGCTACGTCCAGCACCCGACCCCGGCGCCCGACACCGGCGCCTACCCTCGCGCCGTGGCCCAGCTCCGACACGACGCGCTGACGGGCAGGCTCGTGCTGCTCGCGCCCGGCCGCGCCGCGCGACCCGACACGCACGAAGCCACACCGGGTACAACAGGGGCCGCCGACTCCGGCGACTCCGCGGATCTCGCCCACGTGCCGGGCTGCCCGTTCTGCCCGGAGCACGAGCACGAGACCCCACCGGAGGTGGCGCGCGCGGGGCCGGGTGCACCGGACACCCCGGGATGGCTCGTTCGGGTCGTCCCGAACCTCTACCCCATCGTGGGTGACGAGGGTTCGTCGGCCGGTGCGACCGGCGCGCACGAGGTGACGATCCTCTCGCCCGACCATCGGCACGCGTTCCACGATCTCGACGACGAGCAGGCGACGCAGGTCGTCACGATGCTCCGCGACCGGGCCCGCGCCCATGCCGAGACCGGCAGCAGCTACGTCCAGGTGCTCGTGAACCACGGCAAGGCCGCCGGGGCGTCGATCGCGCACCCCCACGCGCAGGTGCTCGCGCTCGACCTCGTGCCGCCGGCTGTCGCCGTCGCCATCGAGCGCTTCGCGTCGGCCGGGTCCGACCTGGTGATCGACAACCAGGCCGCGGCGCTCGACACGGGGACCGGGATCGTCGTCGGGACCGAGGTCCGGGCCTGGTGCCCGATCGCGGCCGCGTCGCCGTTCGAGACGAGGATCGCCGCCCTCGGCGCCGGGGGTCGGTTCGAGTCGGCGACCGACGGGGAGGTGCTCGGGGTCGCGGTCGTCCTGCGCAACGTCCTCGCGGCGATGTCGCGCGCGCTCGCGGCCCCCGCGTACAACGTCGTCGTCCACACCGCCCCCAGCGCGGAGGAGCTCCCGTACCACTGGTGGGTGGAGGTGGTGCCGCGCATCTCGGTCCTCGCCGGCTTCGAGCTCGGCACCGGTCTCGCGGTGAACACGGTCGACCCCGGGGTGGCGGCCCGTCGCCTGCTCGAGAGCATCTGAGGGGGCCGTCAGCGGCCGGTGAACTCGGCCTTCCCCGGACCCTGCTCGCGGAACGACCGCACCCCGATCGCGGCGTCTTCGGACGCGAACACGTCGACGAAGAGGTCCGACTCCAGGTCGAGGCCTGCGGCGAGCGGACCGTCGAGACCCCGGTCGACCGCCTGCTTCGCGAGTCGGATCGCGACGGCCGGACCCGCCGCCAACGCGGCCGCCCACTCGAGTGCGCTCGCCTCGACCTCGTCGGCGGGGACGACGCGGTCCACGAGTCCGATCGCCAGCGCTTCCTCTGCTCGCACCTGACGGCCCGACCAGATCAGATCCTTGGCGCGCGCGCTCCCGACGAGCCGCGCGAGCCGCTGAGTCGCACCGCCACCTGGGATGATCCCGAGCAGGATCTCGGGCTGACCGAGCCGCGCCGACTCTGACGCGACCCGCAGGTCGCAGGCGAGCGCCAGCTCCAGCCCGCCGCCCAGCGCGTACCCGGAGATCGCGGCGATGACCGGGCACTGCAGCCCGGCGAGCGCGTCGAGCGCCGCACGGAACGCCGTGGTCACCGACCGCGCGGCCGCCGGGTCGGCGAACTCGTCGATATCGGCCCCAGCGGCGAGCGCCTTCGCCGACCCGCACACCACCACGGCGCGCGCCGCGTCGTCGGCACCGATCCGGCGTGCTGCGACGGCGAGCTCACCGAGCATGGCCTTCGAGAGAGGGTTGAGGGGCGGGCGGCCCAGCCGGAGCACCGCCACGCCGTCGGATCGCAGGTCGACGGTGACAAGCGGCTCGTCGGCGGTCGTCGCGGTGGCACCGGGGTCGGCCATGCCGGGAGCGTATTCGCCCTGCATCCCCCCGCACGACGGGTGGACGTGCGTCTCTCACCCCGCCATAGGCGGGTGAGAGACGCATCAAGGGGGTGGGGTGAGATCGGAGAGGAGGGAGGCGGCGGCCGCGGGGGGGTCGAGGTCGCGGTCGGCGACACGCTCGACGAGGGCGTCGAACGCCGGGCCCGAGCAGAGGTCGTCGGCTTGGGCCGTGAGGTGCGCGAGGACGAGCGCGCGCACCTCGTCGGCGACGCGGGCGCGGCGACGGCGTTCGAGTGCACCGTCGGCGGCCAGGAACGCCCGGTGCGCGTTGATCGCGTCGAAGAGTTCGTCGATCCCCGTCGCGTCGGTAGCGACGGTCGAGATGATCGGAGGTACCCACGCGCGATGACCGGAGAGCTCCAGCATCTGGGTCAGGTCCTTGATCGCAGAGTCAGATCCCGGGCGATCGGCCTTGTTCACCACGAACACGTCGGCGATCTCGAGCAGGCCGGCCTTGTTCGCCTGGACGCCGTCGCCCCAGCCGGGGTTCACGACCACGACCGTGGTGTCCGCCGCGTCGGCGATCTCGACCTCGACCTGGCCCACCCCGACGGTCTCGATGAGCACCCACGGCTTGCCGGCCGCGTCGAGCACGCGCGTCGCCTGGGGAACCGCGAGGGAGAGCCCGCCGAGGTGTCCGCGTGTCGCCATCGAGCGGATGAACACCCCCGGGTCGGTGGCATGGTCCTGCATTCGCACGCGGTCACCCAAAATTGCACCACCGGTGAACGGTGACGACGGGTCAATCGCCAGCACGGCAACTTCCTGCCCGCTCGCGCGCAAGTGACCGATGATTGCAGAGGTCAGCGTGCTCTTTCCTGCGCCCGGAGCGCCGGTGAGACCAACGGTGTAACCACCACCGGACAGCGGGTATGAGAGCCGACTGACTTCGCGCGCCTCATCGCCACCGCGCTCCACCAGCGACAGCAACCTGGCCAGCGACCCACGGTCGCCGCCACAGGCAGCCGCAAACAGTTCCGAAACCGGCGCAGACCGACGGCTCATAGCTCGTCAGGAACGACGTTGATGACTTCCGTGACGCCGTCGATGCGGTCGCGCATGATCCGCTCGATGCCCGCCTTCAACGTCTGACTGCTGGCCGGGCAGGTACCGCATGCGCCGATCAGTGTGACCGTGATGATGCCAGTGGCCTCATCGACATCACGCAGGATGATGTCGCCACCATCGGCCTGCAGGGCCGGGCGGATGACTTCGATCGTTTCTTCCACTTGGGTGCGCATGGGGAGCTTTCGCGAGGAGCCGAACGACCATTGAATCAGGACAAACCTTAGGATTGCGACAATGAGAAAAGTTCAGTCCCTGGCCGTCATTCCCGTGGCCCTGATGATGCTCGGCGGCTGTGGGGACGATTCGTCGTCCAGCACCGACGCGACCATTGTGGCGAGGGCGGATCAGATGGCAGCCATCAACTTCACGATCGACGAGGCCGGCACGTACGAGGTGGAACGTCACATCACCGAGGACGTGCTGGTCATCATCGAAGCAACGTGATCACGATGCTCGCACATCAGGGCGGTTGGGACGAGATGCTGCTGGTGCTCGGGCCGATCCTCGTCATCGCCGGCCTGCTCCTGTTGGCCAAGCGGCGCGTCGAACGCAACGCGACTTCACCCGTCACTCATGCGCCGACCCCGCGGGCCAACTCGGACATGAACGACGTCAACGACACGAACGACAGCGCCGACGGCTCGTCGGCGTGACGGCTCAGGACTGTGCGTGCTTGCGGCGCCGCGTGACCAGGATGAGCCCACCGCCGAGCGCAGCGACGGCCGCACCCATGAGGAGCGACTCATTGACGTCGCCACCGGTTGCCGGCAGTTGCGGATTAGACGGCGGCACGACCGGCGGCTCCACTTCGACCTCAGTCGACGGCGGAGTCGGCACAGGGTACGCGTCCGGGACACCAGCGAACCCCAGCGACAGCAAGACCGCAGATGCGGCGATGAGCAGCTTCTTCATGACTTCCACCTTTCCCGTCTTCAGTGAGCCCGAAACGACGTGACGTCGCCTGCACCCAATGCTCTGAGTGTAGTCGGACCACTCGCCGTGGGAAAGAGGGCTTGACGGACTCTTATCGCTATCTTGCCAATCGAGGCCCTCTTCCCCACCGGTGGTGACGGGGCACGCGCGGCAGGTGCCGGTGCGGTACTGTTCGGACTCGTGATTGGGTCGAGTCGGACATCGTTGCTGCTCATCGGTGCCGGGGGCCACGCCCGCGTGTGCTCCGAGGCACTGCTCGACGACCCCGCAATTTCGGTCGACGGCGCGGTCAGCCTCGACGGCAGCGGGGTGACCGGTCTGGGTGTTCCCATGTGGGGCACCGATGCCGATCTGGCGGCGACCGCGCAGCGTCGAGGTGTCACCATCGGCTTCGTCGCGATCGGCGACAACAGGGCACGGGCGGCGGTTACTGCTCGCTGGGCGTCCACCGGCTTGCCGTTGGCGATCGCGGTGAGCCGGTTCGCCATGGTGTCGCATGGCGCAGTGTTGGAGCCCGGCGCCGCAGTACTGCCGGGCGGCACAATCAACGCTGCCACCATCATCGGCACGGGGGCCATCGTCAACACCAATGCGTCGGTAGACCACGATTGCCACATCGGTCGGTTCGTGCACGTGGCACCAGGCACGGCCATCGGCGGTGGCGTGGTCGTGGGCGACGGTGCACTGATCGGGCTGGGTGCACGCGTACTGCCCGGGCTCACGATCGGCGCCGGCGCAGTGGTCGGGGCGGGCGCAGTGGTGGTGCGCGACGTGCCCGCCGGCGCAGTGGTCGTCGGCTGTCCGGCGCGAATCGTGAAGCAGTCGTGATGGCGCGTGT
>JBKJJI010000087.1:0-3904 GCA_046598115.1 Acidimicrobiia bacterium
CACGTCGCCGTCATCGGCGCCTAACTCGCGGGCCTCGCGCAGCTCGCCGCGAACGGCGACGACCTCACCTCGACCGCGTCGGTCGCGTCGTTCTTCGTGAGCCGGGTCGACACGGAGACCGACCGTCGGCTGCCCGAGGGCAGCCCGCTGCGCGGCAAGGCGGCCGTCGCCAACGCGAAGCTCGCCTACCGGTTGTTCCGGGAGCGCTGCTCAGGAGATCGATGGGACGCCCTCGCGGCTCGGGGCGCACGCCTCCAGCGCCCGCTGTGGGCTTCGACGTCCACCAAGAACCCCGCGTACCCGCCCACCCTCTACGTCGATGAGCTGATCGGCCCCGACACCGTGAACACCCTTGCCCCGGCGTCGATCGACGCGTTGCGCGCCGGCGAGGCCACGCTCGCGGCCGACACCGTGACGGCCGACCTCGAGGCCGCCGAGGCCGCGATCGGCGACCTCGGCGCCGCCGGCGTCGACTTCGACGACGTGACGGCGACGCTCGAACGGGAAGGGGTCGCATCGTTCGCGGCGAGCTTCCGCGACGCGCTCGCGACCCTCGAGAAGCGGCGCGCCGACATCAGCTGATCGAGCCTTGGCGCAGATCTGCAGCCGCACGCAGGTGCGCCGCGAGGTCGTCCAGGCTCGAGTGCGCATTCACGCCGCTCGGATTCGGCATCACGTACGCGGCCGCCCCTGCGAACCCTCCCGGCACGGGTCCTGCAGTCGCACGACGGTCGACCGCGGCGCGATACCCCGCGAGCCCGGCGAAGCAGACCACCGATGGTTCGAGCCAGCGGACCAGCCGCTCCAAGCGTGCGACCCCTTCCCGATACTCGTGGACCCGCAGTCCGTCGGCTCGCGCGCTCGCACGCTTGACGAGGTCGGTCATCCCGACACCGTGACGGCGCAGCGCGTCCCGAGGGTCGCGATCCCGGGTGACGAGACCGGCGGCCAGCGCGGCGGGCCAGAAGCGGTTCCCGGGTCGACCGAAGCCGACGCCACGATCTGCTGCGTACTCGCTCGGGTTGAGCCCACACACGAGGACATGCATGTCGGACCCGACGAAGTCCGGCAGCGTCCTGGCACGGGTCGCCCGAACGATCAACCATTCCGAGCGTTCGGGGTCGTGTGCGCAGTGCTCCACGTCGAACCCTGCGCCGACGAGGACCTGGCGCAGCGGTCCCGGCTCCCACTCCGCGAAGAGCCGCCCGGGGAAGTCATCGCCGGCGAGCGGTCCCTCCGCTCCACCGTGGCGGAGCACGAGCGTCACCGGCGACCCGACGGCGAGCGACTGGTGGAGCTCCATGAGCGCCCAGGGAAGCCGGTGACGCGCGACATGCAGGTAGCTCGCCCGTGCCCACGCCGCGCCGAGGGACCCCGACCGGAGCGGGAGGTGCTCGAGGTCCGCCTGCACGCACCAAGCATCGGGCACCTCCTCGCGCGCCAGCGCGAGCATCGCAGCGGCCGCGTCGAGCGCGACCACCGGCGCCCCGAGCGTCGCGAGCTCGCGGCCCGGTCCGCAGCCCACGTCGATCCGCACCGCGTCACGCCCCACCCGTCGACCGAGCGCGCCGGCCTCGTCGAGGAAGCGAGGCTGGCGCGCCGCGCGCCACTCGGGCGCGCGCTCCTCGTACACGCGAACGGTTCGACGATCCACACTCATATCATCGCGGGATGTACGGGGAGCTGCTGGTCGTCGAGCAGGTCGCAGCGTCCTTCGCCGCGCTCGTCGCGGATCGCGCACCGTCGTCGATCGCACTCTCGGGGGGCGACACCGCGCGCCGGTGTTACGAGCTCCTCGCCACGATCGACCTCGACTGGACCGCGGTCGACGTCTGGTTCGGGGACGAGCGGTGGGTGCCGACCCACGCCCCCGACTCCAACGAGGGGATGGCCCGCCTCGCCTTCGCCGACACGGTCGCGCCGCGTGCCGTCCACTCGATGTACGACGGTGACCGTCCGATCGAGGCGGCCGCCGAGGCGTACGAGCATGCCCTCCGGAGCGCGCCGCCGCTCGATCTCGTCCATCTCGGGCTCGGGCCCGACGGCCACACCGCGTCCCTGTTCCCCGGCTCCCCCGCCCTCGACGAGCCCGAGCGCTGGGTCGTGCCGGCCCGCGACGCCCGACATCCGCACGACCGCCTCACGCTCACGCTCCCCGCGCTGGTCCGCGCACGTCTTGTCGTCGTCACCGTCGCAGGCGTCGAGAAGCACGACGCGCTCGCCCGCATCCGCCGGGGCGACGACGTTCCGGCGGCGAGGGTCCGCGCGCACGAGGTCGTGTGGATCGTGGACGACGCGGCCATGGGCAAGGCCTAGTCTCGTCCGATGACCAGAGCAGCGCGCCGCCACGCTTCCGAGCTCGTCCGCGCGCCGGTCTCGGAGCTCGTGACCGAGGCCGGTCGACTGCGCGACGAGGGTCACGGCTCGCGCATCACCTTCTCCCCGAAGGTCTTCGTGCCACTGACGATGCTGTGTCGCGACCGCTGTGGCTACTGCACCTTCGCCAAGCCTCCGGCGCGGCTCGAGACCCCCTTCCTCAGCGTCGACGCGGTGCTCGCGATCGCCCGCAACGGCGCCGCCGCCGGATGCCACGAGGCGTTGTTCACCCTCGGCGAGGCACCCGAGGACCGATACCCCGTCGCCCGCGACTGGCTCACCGCGCGGTCGGGCGATGCCACGTTCTCGACCGTCGACTACCTCGTCGAGGTCGCCGGGGTGGTCCTGCGCGAGACCGGCCTCCTGCCCCACGCCAACGCGGGTGCTCTCCCGCAGGAGTCGTTCGAAGCGCTCCGGTCGGTCAGCCCGTCGCAGGGGATGATGCTCGAGACGCTCGCCGCACGCCTCGGCGAGCCCGGCGGGCCACACCACGGCGCCCCCGACAAGACGCCCGAGCGCCGGCTCGCGGCACTCGAGGCCGCCGGCGCGGCCCGCATCCCCTTCACGACGGGCATCCTCGTCGGCATCGGCGAGACCCGCGACGAAAGGATCGACGCACTGCTGGCCATCGCCGAGAGCCACGCGCGCCATGGGCACGTGCAGGAGGTCATCGTCCAGAACTTCCTCCCGAAGCCGGGCACGGCCATGCACCGCGAACCTCCCTGCGACCCCGACGAGTTCCTCTGGACGATCGCCGCGGCACGCATCGTCCTTGGGCCGACGATGCACCTCCAGGCGCCGCCCAACCTCTCCGACGACCTCGGCGCGCTCCTCGCGGCCGGGATCGACGACTGGGGTGGCGTCTCGCCAGTCACGCCCGACCACGTGAACCCCGAACGGCCCTGGCCCGAGCTCGAGCGGCTCCGGGACGCGACGGAGGCCGCCGGGAAGGTGCTCGCACCGCGCTTGACCGTGTATCCCGAGTACGTCCGTGATCCAGAGCCCTGGCTCCACCCCGACGTGCGTCCCTTCGTGCTCGCCGCATCCGACTCGGAAGGGCTCGCCCGCGACGACCGCTGGACATCGGGAGGCGAGCGCCCGGCTCCGGATCTGCTCGCACCCATCGTCCTGCCGGCGTCGACACGCGTCGCTCACACCCGTGCCCACTCGGCCGTGGACGCCGTGCTCGACGGCGTTCGGGCCGGCGAGGAGGTCGGCGTCGACGAGATCGTCACGCTCCTCACAGCGCGTGGCCCCGAGGTCCGCGCCGTCGCCGAGGTGGCCGACGAGCTGCGCCGCGAGACGGTCGGCGACGTCGTCACCTTCGTCAGGAACCGCAACATCAACTACACGAACGTCTGCACGTACAAGTGCCGCTTCTGCGCGTTCTCGAAGGGGCCGTTGTCCCTGAACCTGCGCGGCACGCCGTATCTTCTCGACCTCGAAGAGATGCAGCGCCGTGTCGTCGAGGCCACGGAGTGCGGGGCCACCGAGGTCTGCCTCCAGGGCGGCATCCATCCCGACTTCG
>JBKJJI010000432.1:0-3315 GCA_046598115.1 Acidimicrobiia bacterium
CGTCGACGTCCCCGGCTCGTCCCCGTGCCCGGTGCTCGTCGCAGCGCTCGGCCCCAAGATACTCGAGCGTCGCCGGGCCGGTCATCCAGGTGATCGTGCCGTCGGCAACGGTTCCGGCGAGCTCGAGCATCTTGGGGCCGAGCGCTGCGACGAGCACCGGGCACGGGGACGAGCCGGGGACGTCGACGCCGACGTGCCCGGAGAGGGTCTCCCCGTCGAACGCCGCCGCGCCAGTACGCACGATCGGGAGGAGGATCTCGAGGTACTCCCGCATGTGCCGGAGCGGCTTCTCGTACGAGTAGCCGAACATCCCCTCGATCACGACCTGGTGCGACAGTCCGATCCCGAGGACCAGGCGACCGCCACTGATGGCCTGGGTGGTGAGCGCCTGGGCGCCGAGCATCGCGGGATGACGGGGATAGGTGGGGATGACCGCGGTGCCCAGCTCGATCCCGGGCACCTCTCGGCCCACCACTGCGAGCGTGGTGAGCGCGTCGGGACCGAAGATCTGCGGCAGCCAGTACGACGAAAATCCGCCGTCGGCCGCCTCGCGTGCGGCCGCCACGACGTCGTCGATCGACCGGTTCGCGGTCACGCCGCCGAAGATCCCGATCCGCATTGCGGCTCCTCCCTCGCTCCCTGGCTGGCGGCCGACGCTGGGAGCGTAGACGTGGAGGAGTGAGGATGCTCCGACGGGCCGGTGCGCCTCGGTAGATTCAGGTCCGATGGCGTCGCATGAGGTGCAGCTCTCGAAGCGGTTCTTCCGCGCGACCGAGTGGGCCGCCGCCCGCCACGAGCGCGACGGCCAGGAAGGTCGACCGTCGCTCGGCCAGGTGCTGGGGATCGCGTCGCTGGTGCTCGAGGACGCTGGGACCGAGCGCGAGGCGATCGCCGCGATGGTGCTCGATGCACTCGGCGACGGGGCACCGAACGGCGACGACGTCGGTTTCGACGATCTCCGAGAGCAGTTCGGCAAGAAGGTGGCGCGGCTCGTCGCGCGATGCACGGAAGATCGCGACGCCGAAGCCTCCGCGCGGCTCGAGCGGCTCGAGCGGGAAGACGACGAGTCGGTGCGAAGGGTGCTCGCGTCCGACACGGTGCGAGAGCTGCGGGCACTCGTGGGGAGCGTCCGACGCTCGGGCAGCGTGGCGTTCGCCCGCTTCGCGGTGCCGCCCGGAGCCCAGATGGATTACTACCAGGCGATGTTGCAGGTGTTCACTCGACACGACCCCCGCGGGACGCTCACCGAGGAGATTCGACACTCCCTCGGCGAGCTGCGGCGGATCGCGGAGCTCGATGCCGCGACGGCGGCATGGCAGGTCGCGCACACCGACGCCGCGTAGCGGCCGGGCCGAAGCCCGGCCGCTCACACGACGGACTCGTTCAGATGACCCTCACGTTGCGGGCTTCATCGCCCTTGCGACCGGGGCCGACCTCGAACTCGACGCGCTGGCCCTCCTCGAGGGACTTGTATCCCGTGCCCTCGATTGCCGAGAAGTGCACGAACACGTCGTCACCACCCTCGCGGGAGATGAAGCCGAATCCCTTCTCGGCGTTGAACCACTTGACAGTGCCTTGCGTCATTGTGTTGCTCCTCTATTGCTTGTCTTGTCACTGAGACGGCTCCCGCGGTCGCACAGCGCAGGGTTGCGGGAGGTGTTGCTCCTCGACACGGCCCACAGATGTGGGCGTGGCGCGGTCGGGTGCAGCGAGCCGGGACGACGGCCGGCTGATGCCAGCAGGCGCGCGTCGGGCTTCGAGCCGCAGATGGGTCGGGGGGATCTGGGTGACACGGGTCGTGTGCTCGCTCCAGCGAGATGGGGACACGAGGGGCGAGACGTTCCTCGTGGCTGACCCGTCGACTGCGGCTGGATGCCGCGGATCCCGGAGACGTGCGAAGAGAGCCGTGTAGCCCGTTGCGTTCTTGACAGCACCAGCGTACCAGCGGCTGGGTCCGACGCCACACCCGGACACCCGCGTGCTCAGTCCCGGGTCGGTGCGCCACGGAGCTCGAAGTACCAGTCGAGCACCGGATCCGGCCCGTCGCCGTCGGGCGCGACCTCGGCACCCTCGACGCCGAGCGACGCGGTCAGAGGCGAGCTCGGCCACCAGAACCAGCCCGTCTCGAGGATCGACTGGGCGAACGCCACGTCGCCGCGCACGCCGGCGGCCGCGCCCTCGTCGAGGAACAGCTGGGCCATCTGCAACGGCGTGATCTCGGGGCGCCACGTGGTCGTACACCGGTCGACCGCACACACCGCGGCCACGATCTGGGCGGCGGTCATCTCCGACGCACCCATGATTGTGTGGGTGTTCACGTCGACCGCAGGGAGGCCTGAGACGGCTCGCAACTGGTTGTAGACCCGCAGCACCCCGCCGGTGCCGTAGGTCGCGCTGGGCGCCCACTTCCCGCCGAGGGCTGCCCACGTCGGGGCCGCGCCGCGGTACGGGAAAGAAACAAACGCCGCTTCGTCGTAGAAGACGCGGGGCTCGAACGGGTTGCCGAGGGTCGACGGGGTGGACGTCGCATCCGCGTAATTCCGCAGGTGCTGGAGCTGGGCCCGCACCCCCTGGGTCGGGGTGTCCTTGCACATGAACCGGGTGCTGCCGTTGTAGGCGCCGAGGCCCGCGTAGTTGTGGTCCGCCGCCACGACGTAGCCCCGCCAGGGGTTGCAGACCCGCACCAGGGGAGCAGCGGGTGGCGGTGCGGCCGGGAGGCACCCGGCGAGCACGAGGCTTGCACACGCCGAGAGCATGGCCGCGAGCATGGTTCGGGAACGTCGCATGGAGAGAGAGGCGCAGGCTAGCGCCGCACCCCTACCATCGTCCTGACGCGGCCCCGCGGCACCCACTGCGACCTCGTTCTCTCGTCTCCGGAGGAGCACCCGATGAACGCCGACGACCTCGGATACCGGCCGTTCGACGCCGACAACCACTACTACGAAGCCCTCGACGCCTTCACCCGCCACCTCGACCCCGCCCTCGGGCCCCGCATCGTGCAGTGGTGCGAGATCGACGGGCGCCGCTACCACGTCATCGGGGGCAAGGTCAGCCGGGCCGTCGTGAACCCGACGTTCGACCCGATCGCCAAGGCGGGGGCCATGCACGACTACTTCCGCGGAAACCCCGACGGCAAGAACCCGATGGAGTTCCTCCGCGACCGGGAGCCGATCCGCCCCGAGTACCGCGACCGCGACGCACGGCTCGCCGTCATGGACCAACAGGGCATCGAAGCCGTCTGGCTCTTCCCGACGCTCGGGATCCTCTACGAGGAGCTGCTGAAGGACGACGTCGAGGGCGTGACCCTCATGTTCA
>JBKJJI010000009.1:0-6315 GCA_046598115.1 Acidimicrobiia bacterium
GTGCTCGGCACGGCGATCGCACGCCACGCACCCGGTGCGCGCGTGCTCGTCGAGGTGAACCTCGCCGGGGAGCAGCAGAAGCCTGGGTGCAGCCCCGATGAGGTCCCAGCGCTCGTCGACGGGCTCCGGGAGCTGGGCCTCGACGTCGCGGGCCTCATGGCCGTGCCCCCGCACGACGGCGACCCCCGGCGGTGGTTCGCGGCCCTGCGGGAGCTGTCGATGGGCCTGTCGATGGGCCTGTCGATGGGGATGAGCGACGACTTCGAGGTCGCGGTGGAGGAGGGCGCCACGGTGGTCCGGGTCGGGCGGGCGATCTTCGGGGACCGTCGGGCCTGACGCCGCGCGCCGCGTCCCTGCGGGGGTCAGACGGTAGGATTCCGTCCCGGAGGGCGTGCCGGCTCCGTTTCCTTGGTGCACGCGAGACATCCAGTGGCTTCTCTCTGGCATCGGGCGATGGTCTACCTGGGCCTGCAGGACGACGACGAATACGGGTACGACGCGCCCTACGCCGATGGGTACGGCCCCGATGCCGGCCACCGCCCGCCCGGGCGTGCCGATCAGCACGGTCCCGGACCCGGCCACGACGACCCCTACGGGGTGCCCCGCTCGTATCCGGAGCCGCGCGGCGGCGATGTCCGCCCGCTCGGTGTCGACGGGCGTCCCGACCCGCGCGCGGTCGCCGTCGGCGACCGCGGCGGCGACGGCCCGGGGTTCTCCGGTCCCGGATCAGGCGGTCCCGGACCGGGTGGGATGGGATACGGCGAGCCGACGGTCCGGCCGATCGCACGCGACGAGCAGCCCAGCGGGGTCTCGGTGAGCCGTCCGAGCGTCGTCCGAGCGGTGCCCACGACCGCTGGGAAGGTGCACGTCGTCGAGCCTCGGGGCTTCAACGACGCCCAGCAGGTCGGCGACCGCGTGAAGGGCAACCAGGCCGTCATCCTGAACCTCCAGTCGAGCGACAAGGAGCTGCGCCGTCGCCTGATCGACTTCTCGAGCGGGCTCGCGTACGCGACCGGGGGGTCGATGACGCGGGTGGCCGATGCCGTCTTCCTGATCTCGCCGCTCGACGTCGAGATCTCCGAAGAAGAGAAGGATCGCCTCGAGGCGCGTGGCCTCTACCGGCGCGACTGAGCACTCACCTTGGAGATCCTCTGCGGGCTCATCACCGTCTTCATCGTCCTGCTCTTCGCACGCGCCATCCTGTCGTGGTTCCCGGTCCAGCCCGGCAGTGCCCTGGTTCCGATCAACGACCTGCTGGTCAACCTCACCGACTGGGCCCTGCGCCCGCTCCGGTCGATCATCCCGCCGGTCGGCATGTTCGACCTGTCGTTCCTCGTCCTGATGTTCGGGCTCTTCATCGTCCGCAACGCACTCTGCTCCTGACCTCTGCCGGAGCCCCGTTCGGTGGTCGCCCGAGAGCGGCACGGGTGCAGCGTCGTCGCTAGCATTGACCGCCATGGCTTCCATGGACGTGACACCGCAGGAGCTGCGCGACATCGAGATCCGTGAGGCGTGGCGCGGCTACCACCGCGACGACGTCGACGAGCTCCTCGAGCGGGCCGCGGCGACCATCGAGGATCTCGAGGCGGAGAACCACCAGCTCCGGGCGCGCCTCTCACAGGCCCAGGCAGGTGGGCCACCGGCGGCGCCCGCGCCGCGCCAGCCCGCACCGACGCCACTCGCACGACCCGCGTCCGCGCGTCCGGCTCCCGTCGCGCCCCCCGCGCCCCCGGCACAGGTTCCGGTGCCCAGCGGCGACGCCGACATCATCCAGCGCACGCTGCTCCTCGCGCAGAAGGCCGCCGACGACGCCATCGCGGATGCGCGCCGCAGGGCCCAGGAGATCGTGGGCTCGGCCGAGGCCAAGGCGACGAAGCTCGTCGACGAGGCCGAGGCGAAGGCCACCGAGATCGCCGCGGCCGAGCGCAAGAAGCTCGAGGAGGACATCGAGCGCCTGCAGAACGCGCGCGACACCCTCAGCGCCGATGTCGACACCCTGGAGCGGTTCGAGCAGGAGTACCGCGATCGGCTCCGACGGGCGATCGAGGGCGAGCTCGACCTCCTCGCCCAGTCCACCGGCGTCGGGCAGCGTCCCGAGCTGTCGGAGATCGAGCTCCCGCAGTCCCAGCGCGCAGCGCCCGCACCGCGCGCCCCCGAGCCGTCGCGTCCCGAGCCGCAGGCGGCCGAGCCGATCGTCGACGACGAGGACTCGTGGTCCGCGTCGCAAGAGGGTGCCGTCTCGGTCGGGGGATCGGGACGCGACGACGATCCGACCCAGCACGTGGCGCCGGCACCGCCCGCCGACTCCTGGGACACAGGTCCTGCCGGCGGCTGGACCGATGCACCCACGGCCGCGGTGGTCGAGGACTCGGGCGACGTGCCCGTCATCGACGACGTCGGCGGCGAGAGCCTCGACGACGACGCGTTCTTCGCGTCGCTCCGTGAGGCGGTGCGCGACGACGGTCCGCTCGACCGCGGTGGGCAGTCCGACGACGGGGCGTTCTTCGACCAGGAAGACACCGACGAGCACCGCGGGCTCTTCAAGCGCCGTCGCTGAACCTCTGGCCCACGGCGGCGATGAGCGCCGCCTCTCGTCTCAGCCGGCGATTCTCATTCGGCGACGCGCACCACGACCGGGAGTGCCGCGTCACCGATGTCCAGGCTTGGGGCACCGTCGGGTGCCTCGGCGCTCGTGCCGATGGTGAGTCGCACCGCGAGGACCTCGCCCGCGATGAGATCGTGGTGCCGGCCGGCCGCTGCCGCCACCGGGCCGTCGGCGTAGAGATCCACCTCGATCCGGTCGACGAGCGCGAGGTCGAGGGTCTTGCGGTGGTCGTTGAGCGCCCGTACGAGCTCACGCGCGACGCCCTCGGCCCGGAGATCGTCGTCGACCGTGGTGTCGAGCGCGACGGCAACGCCGCTCTCCTCGGCAAGCACGAGGTGCTCATGGGCCCGAGCGCGGACCTCGACATCGTCGGCCGAGAGCGCGATCGACTCGTCCCCGAGCACCAGCGTGTACGCCCCGTCGAGATCGAGGGCGGACTGCACCGTGGCGCCGTCGACGTGCGCCAGCGCGGCCTTGATCTGGGGCATGAGCGGACCGACGCGGGGTCCGAGGGCGCGGAAGTTCGGGACGACCGCGTAGTCGAGGACCCCGCGCATGTCGGTGACGATCTCGATGACCTTGACGTTGAGCTCGGCCGCGATCACCGAGACGAGATCCGGTGCCAGCTCGGTGCCCGCGGGCACGCGGACGAGGGCGCGGGGAAGGGGCTGACGGACCTTGATCTTGGCGGCGGCGCGTGCCGCGCGTCCGAGCGCCACGATCTGGCGCACCGACGCCATGGCAGCCTCGAGGTCCGGGTCGAGGTCGGCGGTCGTGATCTCGGGCCAGTCGGCGAGGTGCACGGATTCCGCAGTCTGTGCGAGGTTCGTCCAGAGCTCGTCGGCGGTGAACGGGCACATCGGGGCCAACAGCTTCGAGACCGTGTGCAGGCAGTGATGCAACGTCGCGTGTGCGAACCGGTCCGACGATTTCCAGAAGCGCGGCCGGGACACCCGGACGTACCAGTTGGAGAGGTCGTCGACGAAGCGCTCGACGGCTTGCGACGCGCGGAGGGCATCGAAGCGCTCCAGCGCATCGGTGGTCTCGGCCACCGTCGACTGCAGCCGCGAGCGGATCCACCGATCGAGGAGCGGCTGATCGAGGAGCGGCTGATCGAGGAGCGGCTGATCGACGGCGGACCCTTCGTTGCCGGGCTCCCAGCCGTCGAGGGTCGCGTAGGTCGTGAAGAAGTAGTAAGTGCTCCAGAGGGTGCCGAGGAACCGGCGGGCGGTCTCGTCGATCGACTGCACGTCGAAACGTCGGCTGGTCCAGGGGGAACCGCTCGCGAAGAAGAACCAACGGAGTGCGTCGGCGCCGCGCGTCTCGAGGACGGACCATGGGTCGACGACGTTCCCACGCGACTTCGACATCTTCTGGCCGTCGCGGTCGAGGATGTGTGCGAGGCATACGACGTCGCGATACGGCGAACGATCGAACACGAGCGTGTTCACCGCGAGCAACGAGTAGAACCAGCCGCGGGTCTGGTCGATCGCCTCACAGATGAAGTCGGCGGGGAACCGGCGATCGAACAGCTCGGTGTTCTCGAACGGGTAGTGGAGCTGCGCGGCGGGCATGCTGCCGGAGTCGAACCACGCGTCGAGGACGGGTTCGACACGCGTCGCGACGGAGTCGCACTCGGGGCACGGGATCGTGATCTCGTCGATCGTCGGGCGGTGGAGATCGAGGCCTTCGAGCGCGCGGCCGGAGCGCTCGGCGAGCTCGGCGACGGAGCCGATGCAGGTGTCGTGGTCGTGGTCGGCGCATCGCCAGACCGGGAGCGGTGTGCCCCAGAAGCGGTCGCGGGAGAGGGCCCAGTCGACGTTGCCCTCGAGCCACTTTCCGAAGCGGCCGTGCTTGATGTGCTCGGGATGCCAACCGATCGTCTCGTTCTCCCGGAGCAGGTCGTCGCGGCGCTCCGACGTTCGTGCGAACCAGGTCGGCTTGGCCCAGTAGATGAGCGGCGTGGCGCAGCGCCAGCAGTGGGGGTAGGCGTGCGTGTAGTCGACGACGCGGACCAGGAGGCCGGCGGCGGCGAGCTCGGCGATGAGGTCGGCATCGGCGTCCTTGACGAACCGCCCGGCGTACCGTTCGACGTCGTCGGTGAACCGGGCGGACGCGTCGACCGGGTTGAGCATCGGGAGACCCTCGGACTCGCCGACCTCACGGTCGACCTCACCGAACGCCGGGGCGAGATGCACGATCCCCGACCCGTCGTCGGTGGTGACGAACACTGCCGACACGACGCGGGTCGCCTGCTCGTCGTCGAGAGGGAGGTCGTCGAACGGCCTTCGGTACTGGAGCCCGACGAGGTCGGCGGCGGCGATGGTCCCGACCACCTCGGTGTCGTCGCCGAGCACGTCCGCGACACGATCGGACGCGAGCACGAGGTCGCGGCCATCGTGTGTTCGGACTCGCGCGTACGTGATGTCGGGGCCGACCGCCACTGCGACGTTCGACAACAGGGTCCACGGCGTCGTCGTCCAGACGAGCAGGTCGAAGTCGCGGTCGGGGATCGGGAACCGCACGTAGACCGAGGGCTCCGTGACGTCGGCGTAGCCCTGGGCGACCTCGTGGCTCGAGAGGGCCGTCCCGCATCGGCCGCAGTACGGGACGACCTTGAACCCCTCGTAGACGAGGCCACGGTCCCACATGGTCTTGACGTGCCACCAGACGCTCTCGATGAACTCATTGCTCAGCGTCCAGTAGGCGTCGTCGGTGTCGATCCACATCCCGATGCGAGCCGTGAGCGCAGACCAGTCCGCCACGTAGCGATGCACCGACTCGCGGCACCGCTCGTTGAACTCGGCGATGCCGTACTCCTCGATCTGGAGCTTGCCGCTGAACCCCAGCTCCTTCTCGACCTCGAGCTCCACGGGGAGGCCGTGGCAGTCCCAGCCGCCCTTGCGGGAGACGGAGCGCCCCCGCATCGTGTGGAACCGTGGATAGAGGTCCTTGAAGGACCGGGCCCAGACGTGGTGCAGGCCCGGCTGCCCGTTGGCCGTCGGCGGTCCTTCGTAGAACACCCACTCCGGGGCGTCGGCGCGCCGCCGGAGGCTTTCGGCGAAGACGTCGTCGTCGGCCCAGCGGGTGAGCACGCGGTGCTCGAGCGCGACGAGATCGAGGTCGCGGTCCACCGCGCGGAACGGCACGGGACGAGCGTATCGTGGGCGCCTCACGCGACCTGACCGCAAGCGATGTCGGGTCCCCGTTGGAATCGGCCGCAGTCGGGCAGTACCATCCGACGCTTCCTGCGGCTGACCCTGTCGTGTCGCGGGTCCGGCTCGACGAACGCACCGACCCACCGATGACGAGCGCCCGAACACGAGCGACCGAAACACGAGCAAGAGAGGACGCGCATGTCGCCTGACGGACGAGTCCGTTCGATGCCACCGACGACGCACTCGAGGATGAGGAGCCGGGCGTGAAGAAGAAGGTCGCACCGGCGAAGCGAAAGGCTGCTCCGGCCAAGAAGCGCCCTGTCGCGAAGAAGTCCGCGAAGAAGGCGCCGGCCAAGAAGCTCGCGAAGAAGGCGCCCGCGAAGAAGTCCGCGAAGAAGGCGCCGGCCAAGAAATCCGCGAAGAAGGCGCCGGCCAAGAAGTCCGCGAAGAAGGCACCTGCGAAGACGGCGGTCAAGCAGTTGGCCGCGTCCGAGCCGGCGGCGCCCGCGCCGCCCGCGCCTGTCCCGGTCAGGACGCTCAAGAAGGGCGCCG
>JBKJJI010000028.1:0-7525 GCA_046598115.1 Acidimicrobiia bacterium
GCGGCTCGTGGCTTCGTCGCGCGGCATGCCGAGCTCGACCGAGAGCAGCTCGGCCGCGAGCTTCGCGAGCATCCCCATGGAGTCTGCCACCGTGCCGTCGAAGTCGAACGCCACGGCACGCACCCCCATGTAGTGGGCACCCGGTCCGCCAGCCCACCAGGATGCCCGCAGCCGCACGCTCACGATCCCCGCGCAGAGGACGGCCACGGCGGCGAGCGCGGCCAGCAGCGAGCCGGCATGCACCGCCGCGCCCAAGGCGCCGAGCGTCAGGATCAGCAGTCGCAGGTCGCGCCCGCGGCCGCCCGCGAGGAGGACGCCGTGGTACCTGTGGCCCAGGTCGACCGCGGCCTTGGCCGTGGTGTAGCTGACGAGCAAGTGCCCGACGAGCGCCAGGCCGGCGACGGCTATCACGACCGGCACCTGTGCCGACCCAAGCTGGCCGGCGAGGTCCCCCGAGGTCGCGAGGTAGATGGCCGCGCCGGTGAAGAGCAGGCCGTCACCCGCCCGGTCGAGGACCGCGTCGAAGAACGAGCCGAAGCGCGACGAGCGGTGCGCTAGGCGGGCCATCTCGCCGTCGCTGCCGTCGAGCACGCTTGCCGCCATGACGAGGACCGCGGCTACCACCGGTGCGTGGGCGGCCAGGGCCGCCGCGGCGGCGAACGCGACGGCGAACGCGACAATCGTGACCTGGTTCGGGGTGATCGAGGGGAAGACACCGAGCAGCACCGGGGTCACGAAGCGCTGCGAAACCGCGCGGTTCAGGCGCGTAGCCACGGCGCCGTCGAGCGTCTTACCGGTGCTTCGGAACAGGTACCGGCTGCCGCGGCGATAGTCGGTCGGGGTGTCGACGTCAAACCACCATTCGTCGTCCTCGAGAGGCAGCGCGCGTGCCGTGCCGAGGCCGGCGAGCACTTGCACGGCACCCGCGAACGCGGTGTCGCCGCATGCAGCGACCTCCTCGACCGCGTCGAGCACCGCCGCGCTGCAGACGAAGGCGCCCACATCGAACGCGTCGTAAGCGGGCAGCACCTTGCCGATGGCCTCGACGCGGTCGCCGGTGAGTCGAACCTTCATAGCGTCGGCCGGGTCGACACCGGCAGCCCGGCCGAGCGAACAGTCCACGGCGACGACGACCTCGCCCGGTCGCACCGACGTCGCCCGGAGTCGGCGCAGCAGTGCCGACGCGAAGACGTGATCGGCCATCACCAGCGCGAACGGTGCGTCGCCGACGACGTCCTTCGCCGTGAGGACGGAGAGTCCGTTGCCCTCCCGATAGCGCGCGTTGTGGACGACGGTAACGCGCACCCCTCGAGAACGGCTCACGTCGAGGGCCTCCCGGGCGACACGTTCGTGTTCGTGGCCGGTGACGACGACGATGTCATCGAAGCCGGCCTCGTGCGCCGCGACGATTGACCGTTCCAGGAGTGTCATACCCCCGACCCGCACCAGAGGTTTTGCACCCACCTTGGGCTTGAGGCGCGACCCAACCCCGGCGGCAAGCACCACAAGCCGGGACGGCTGCATGCTTCTCGATCTCCTTCTTGCTGTAGCCCCGAGTGAACCGCCCCGGGCTTGTAGCGGCTCGGGTTATTGGGTGACCGCCTCGATAGCGGGTGTTGCTTGACCATAGTGGCTCGCTTCGAACCCGCGAGCGAGCACTGCCCGAGAAGCGATCCTGCGCGAGCTGCTTACGGTCTCGTGGTCACCGCGTTCCCCAGCACGTTGCTGACAACAGTCAGCTAAACCCACGGACGCACTGCAGCGCCGCCTCACGGGCACCCGGATTTCGTACCGATCGAGGAGGCCGGGGGCAGGACGGCCGGTAGCTGCCGGTCAGTTCCACGGAGCAAAAGGTACTCCTGGGGACATTGCCGAACGCTCGGGTGCCGACCCGTGTTCTCTCCGGCCAGCGGAAGGCGCGCGACGCGATCGGCCGAGCGGGTAGGGTCCGCAGCGCTGGTGTCCGATGGAGAGGGAGTCAGACTATGGGAGCCGATGCCGATATCGTCCGCCGTCTCACCGACGAAGTATTTATCGGGGGAAAGACCTCGTTGATCGACGAGCTGGTTGCCGACAGCTATGTCGATCACGATCCGCCACCCGGTCTGTCGGCAGACCGCGCCGGATTCCGACAGCTTGCCGAGATGGTCGGGGGCGCGTTCTCCGACCGAAAGATCGAGTTCGACGAGTACCTCGAGAGCGGTGACGGCAGGATCGTCGAGAGTTGGGCGATGACGGGCAAGCACACCGGGGAGGCGTTCGGGGTGCCACCGTCCAATCAGTCGATCCGGGTCCGTGGCATCGAGATCTGGCGTTGCTCCGATGGCAAGGTCGTCGAGCACTGGGGCGCCGTCGACATGAGCGACGTGTTCGAGAAGGCCGCTGCTGGCTGACCCGTTTCCGCGGGGGTCGTAGAGCCTTGAATGGCTTGAGTCATCGGCTCGGGTGACATTCCCGAACGCTCGGGTGCTCGGGCGAAACCGCTCCAGAACGGGCATCATGCGTCTATGTCCGCAACCAACGAGGCGTCGGTCGACCTTGACGGAGCCACGGTCCGCTACCGCGTTGCCGGAGACGGCCCGAACATCGTCTTCGTTCATGGCATATGGGTCGGCGGACCGCTGTGGGACGACGTGACCGAACGCCTCATCGGCATGCGGTGCATCGTGCCGACGTGGCCACTCGGAGCGCACGCCGATCCCGCGCCTGCGGCGGACCTGTCGGCTCGCGCCACTGCGCGGCGCATCCCCGCTTTCTTGGAAGCGCTGGACCTGCACGATGTGACGCTCGTCGGTAACGACACTGGCGGGGGGCTCTGCCTCGCCGCGCTAGCCACCGGACACCCGGGCCTGCGGAGCATCGGCCGCTTGGTGCTCACGAACTGCGACAGCTATGAGCACTTCCCACCCAAGGGCTTCGACAAGATGGTTACCATCACGCGCCGCTCGTCGGCGATTGGATCGGCGCTGCTGCGATTCTTCGCGTCGAGCATCGGCCAACGCATGTTCCTCAAATCGGTGTGCACCGCACCACCAAGCGGTACGCGGGCGCGAGCGATCTTCGGAGACTTCCCGAATAGTGCGGCGGCGCGAAAGGACGCGCTGCGCGTCACGCAGTCGCTAGAGCCGTCCGTCACGCTCGACGCTGTCGATGCTCTGCGATCGTTCCCGAAGCCGGTGCTGCTGGCGTGGGGCGCCGCCGACAAGTTGTTTCCACTCGACCATGCCCGCCGACTCCAAGCCGACTTCCCTGACGCCCGCTTGGAGGTGATCGACCGGGCGAGCACGTTCGTGATGCTCGATCAGCCCGACGAACTCGCGGCAAAGATCACCGCATTCGTCCACGACACCACGAACAACGCGTAGGCCGCAGCTAGCTGCCAAGCGCGGCGATCATCCAGAGCCGAAAGTCCCTCTCAATCCGCGCGGGTCGCCCGGTCTGGAGAGGGTCGCGGGCTCCCGTCGAGGAACACCTGCGAACGCTGGGGTGCGGTGGTGCTTCCATACCAGACTGGGCGATCCGGCGCGTCGGATCTGCGAAGGCGTGGATCCTGCCGTCAGCTCGGCGGTGCGAATGGATTCTCGATCACGCTCATCTGGACCAGGACCGACAGCATGTCCTGGTAGTTCCAAGTCTCCACGACTTGGCCTTCAACCACGCGGTTGATCTCCAGGGCTTCGTTGCGGAACTCCCGGTCACCGAGCGGCGCAGTCACGTGGTAACGCAGCGCAAAGCGGTCGCCCTGTGCCACGAAGTCGTCCATCGTGAAGTGCATGCCCGAAAGGCCACCGAGGTTGGCTGCGATTCGCTCGATGTACGCGTCGACGCCGACCACCGCGCCACCCATCCGGGAATGCAACACGTAGTCGGGTGCAAGACCTCGCGTATGCCGACCGCGCGCACGTCGTCGTCTGCGGTGTTCGCGAGGTCCATGATCCGGGCCGCGAGACGGGCCGCGAGATCCTCGAAGGGTTCCGATGCCTCGTCCCGGTCGTCCATGAGCGCGATGGTAACCCTCGCCGACGCAGCTGTTCGCTGCGCTCGCTCATCCACGCCGAGCCCAGCTGGACAAATGGATGGACAGGCCAACTCGACGAGTGACGGTACCTGAGCTCTGGCATGTTGGTGGTGTCGGCGATATGTTTGCTGGACCGAGCTACCGACCGACCGAGGGGGGTCGATGTCGATGCGGGCTTCGACGGTGTCGGCTGCACGACCTGTCCGTCGTCGCGACGCTCATGCGCTGCGGTTCGCCGTTCCTGCCGCGCTGCTCGCGTTTGCCGCCGTCGGGTGGTGGTGGTCGGCACGCATGGCAGATGACGCCATCGGCGGGATGAGCAGTATGGGCGTCCACGCGACGATGTCGTTGGGCGCGTTCATGCTTGCGTGGCTGGCGATGATGACCGCGATGATGTTCCCCGCGATCTCCCCCGTCGTCCTCCTGTACAGCCACGCCTCGGCGCAGCGGACGGTCGCACCACTTCCGTTCTTCGTCGCGGGCTACCTCATGGTCTGGACGGCTATAGGTCTTCCCGCCTACGCCGCCTGGCGCGCGCTCGAGATGCCGATCGCCGACGCACGCCCATGGGCCGCGCGACTCGCGGGTGGCGTCTTGATCGTCGCGGGGATCTGGCAGCTCACACCACTGAAGGACGTCTGCCTGCGCCACTGCCGCTCGCCGCTCGGGTTCGTCATGAGATACGGCAAGGGGCTCGACCGCCCGTTCGGCGCGGTCCGGATGGGCGCGATCCACGGCGGGTTTTGCGTCGGCTGCTGCTGGGCGCTGATGGCCGTGCTCGTCGCCGTGGGGACGATGAACCTGGTCTGGATGGTGGGATTGGCGGTCCTCATCCTGTTCGAGAAGACATCGCCGGTCGGCGAGGCCGTCGCCACGGCCGCCGCGGTCGCGATGTTCACGGTCGGTGTCGCCCTGCTCTTCGAGACGTCCGTGTTCGCACAGCTCACCTGACACGACAACAAGGGGGAATCATGACAACCCAGACGACTACCCAGTGGCGGTTGAAGGGCAAGGGCTACGAGTTCTGCAACTGCCAGCCCGGCTGCACCTGCAACTTCTCCGGATTCCCAACATCGTCGGACGGGAGCTGCAAAGCCGCCGTCGGGACACGCATCGACGAGGGCCAATGCGGCGACGTCAACCTGTCCGGCATCATGGCGGTCGCGATCATCGACTGGCCCAAGGCAATCCACGACGGCAACGGCAAAGCCGTCTTCGTCGTGCCGCCGGCCGTGAGCGAAGAACAGCTCGGTGCATTGGCGCAGATCTTCACCGGACAGCTCGGTGGCATGCCGTGGTCGGTTCTCGGCCCCACGTTCGAGGTCGCCGGGGTCGTTCGTGCCGACGTGAACCTCAATGACGACGGCATGAACAGCGGCTTCAGCATCCCCGGCGTGGGTGAGGCCAAAGGCACGACGCTCAAGAACCCGGTGACCGGTGAAGAGCACCTCGCGGCGATCGTCCTCGACGGCGGCTTCATCTGGGCGCGCGGCGACTGCGGGCAGGGGACCTTCGACGTCGAGGCGGAGGGCATCCACCTCAAATTCGAGGACAGTAACTGGATTCTCTATGACTTCGACTGGTCGAACGCCTAGCGAAGCCTGTGCGCTCAGGCGGAGCCCGCCATCAGGAGCATGTGGGGTTGGAGTTGACCCGCCCTAGGTACACCTAGGGCCGAAAGTCACGACGACGCGCGCCATTGCATCGAGCCAGCGCGGTGCAACGTGCGCTTGTCCGCGGCGCGGCTTCGTTGCCGCTCGACGCTCTGGGTACATTCCCGAACGCTGCGGTTTGCGGGAGGGGCTGGGCTCCGGTCCGAGCGCCCTCTGTGGCCTACCTGCTGGTCGGTAGGCTGCTGAGATGGACGATGCGGCACTCAAGGCTGAGCTCGAGCCGGCGGTCAGCGATCTTCTCGAGCGGCATCTCGGCATGGCCCGTGAGTGGTTCCCGCATCAGCTCGTGCCGTGGGACCGCGGGCGCGCCTTCACGGCCCACGAGTCGTGGGAGTCCGAAGACACCGCGGTCGACCCCGCGGCGCGCAGCGCCCTGTTCGTGAACCTCCTCACCGAGGACAACCTCCCGTATTACATGCGCACCATCGGCGAACGACTCGGACGCGAGGACGCCTGGGGCGCGTGGACGCGCCGGTGGACGGCCGAGGAGGGCCGCCACTCGATCGTGATCCGCGACTACCTCATGGTGACGCGCGCCATCGACCCGATCATGCTCGAGCGTGGACGCATGGCGCAGGTGTCGAGCGGCGTTGTGCCCGAGCCGGCGTCGCTGCCGGACGCGCTCGTTTACGTCACTCTCCAGGAGCTCGCGACGCGGATTGCGCACAACAACACCGGCAAGCTCCTCCACGACAAGGCCGGGCAGCGGATCATGGGTCGCGTCGCCGGCGACGAGAACCTGCACTACCGCTTTTATCGCGACCTTGCCACCAAGGCACTCGAGCTCGACCCGTCGCGGATGGTCGCGGCGATGGACCGACAAGTCCGGCATTTCGCGATGCCCGGCACCGGTATCCCCGACTTCGCGCGCCACGCGCGCGTGATCGCCGCGGCGGGTGTTTACGACATGGCCGCGCACTACACCCAGATCCTCGTGCCGGTGGTGTTGAAGCACTGGGGTGTCGAACGCGTCCGGGGCCTCAAGGCGGTGGCCGAACAGGCCCGACAGCGCCTGCTCTCACACATCGACCGGGTCGGTCGGGTCGGCCGTCGCCTCGTGGAGCGCCGCGCGCTCCAGCCCGCGCAATAGCGCGAAACGTCTGGTGACATTTGTCGATACTGGCCTGGGGTGCTCTGAAGCGCGGACGCTGCAAGGGATCGAGCGCGCTCGCCGTGCGTGCCACACTTCTCCGATGGTCGACGCACGAGAAACTGTGGTGTTCCGCTGGCTCGCTGCTGGCGACGAAGGCGACTTCGAAGCCTTCGACCACCTGCTTCATGCCGATGTGGTCATCCACGCACCGGTCGGACTCTCCACGACAAGCGCTGAGGCGGAGAAGGCGGTCTGGAGGGAGGCGCTTGCCGCCATGCCAGATCTTCGTCACGAGGTGCAGGAGGTCGTCGTGGACGGAGACGTCGAGATGGCTCGTGTCGTCGTGACCGGCACACTGACCACAGACTTCGCTGGGGTCGAAGGCACCGGAGGGAGCTTCCGCATGGATCAGGCGGTCATCACTCACCTTCGCGACGGGAAGGCCATGGAGGCCTGGGAGATAGCCGACGACGCAGCACTACGAGAGCAGGTTACCCGGGGGCCGGGTAGCTAGCGGAAGTACGCATCGAGGCGGGCTTTCGGCACGCGCTACTTGCCGGTGCGCTCGCGATGTTTGCACCCCGGCCAGCAGCAGGGTCGACGCTGGCCCTCCTCCAGCTCCTCCTGGGTCCGGCGGATGCGGCGCTCGCGCGTGACCTCCTGCTTGGCATCCTCGACCCAGCAGATGAACTCATTGCGGGCCAGAGGAGTGATGTCTTTCCAAGCATCGAGTGCCGTGGC
>JBKJJI010000032.1:0-5755 GCA_046598115.1 Acidimicrobiia bacterium
CGAGGAGCTCAACCCCTACGACATCCTCCTCAACGACTGGATCGTCTTCTCGAAGCCGACCATCGACGCGACGATCGAACGGTTCGCCGCGTCGGCGACCCCGGGCGCCGTTCCCGCCGACACGAGCGAGACAGGTGACGCAGCATGAGCCGCGACCCCCGTGACGTCATCCTCCGCCCGGTCGTGTCGGAGAAGTCCTACGCCGCGTACGACGACAACGTCTACACGTTCGTCGTCGCGCCGAACGCCAACAAGGTGGAGATCCGACAGGCGATCGAGACGATCTTCAACGTCAAGGTCAAGAACGTGAACACGCTGAACCGCGACGGCAAGCGCAAGCGCAACCGCAAGACCGGTGCCTTCGGTCAGCGAACCGGTCAGAAGCGAGCGATCGTCTCCCTCGTCGAGGGCGATCGCATCGAGATCTTCGGAAGCTGAGATGGCGATCCGCAAGCGCAAGCCCACCAGCCCCGGACGTCGGTTCCAGACCGTCTCGGACTTCTCCGAGCTCACCCGGTCGCGGCCCGAGAAGTCGCTCACCCGCTCGAAGCCGAGCACGGGCGGCCGGAACTCCTACGGACGGACCACGACGCGCCACCGAGGCGGCGGGCACAAGCAGAAGTACCGCGTCGTCGACTTCCGTCGCGAGAAGGACGGTGTTCCCGCCAAGGTCGCGGCCATCGAGTACGACCCGAACCGCAACGCACGCATCGCGCTGCTCCACTACCGCGATGGCGAGAAGCGCTACATCATCGCCCCGCAGGGCGTCTCCGTCGGTGACATGCTCCAGAGCGGCCAGGGGTCGGAGATCCGCCCGGGCAACGCTCTCCCGCTGCGCTACATCCCTGTCGGGACGACCGTTCACAACGTCGAGCTCAAGCCGGGTGCCGGCGCGAAGCTCGGCCGGGGAGCCGGGACTTCGATCCAGCTCGTCGCGAAGGAGGGGACGTTCGCCACGATCCGCCTCCCATCCACCGAGATGCGGCGCGTGGCCATCGACTGCCGGGCCACGGTCGGGTCGGTCGGGAACGCCGAGGCCTCGCTCGTCAAGATCGGCAAGGCTGGACGCAACCGCTGGAAGGGCCGTCGGCCCAAGAACCGTGGTGTGTCGATGAACCCGGTCGACCACCCGCTCGGCGGGGGCGAGGGCAAGAGCTCGGGTGGTCGCCATCCGGTCTCGCCGTGGGGCAAGCCCGAGGGCCGAACCCGCAAGAAGGGCAAGAAGTCCGACGAGATGATCATCCGACGCCGACGCAGCCGCGGCTCCCGCCGCTAGTGCGCGTCATCACAGAGGAGCAGCAGTGCCCAGGAGCCTGAAGAAGGGCCCGTTCGTCGACGACCACCTCGAGAAGAAGGTGGAGAAGATGAACGCGGCCGGCGACCGCAAGGTCATCAAGACCTGGTCGCGACGGTCCACGATCACCCCGGAGATGGTCGGCCACACGCTCGCCGTCCACGACGGACGCAAGCACGTGCCCGTCTACATCAGTGAGTCCATGGTCGGCCACAAGCTCGGCGAGTTCGCGCCCACGCGCACGTTCAAGTTCCACGCCGGTGCCGAGCGGTCGGCGAGGCGGTAGACGATGGCGGCTCCCTCCACTGTCGACGCGCCGCGCGAGACGACCGCGCGCCTGCGTCACCTCAAGACCTCGCCCACGAAGGTGCGGCCGGTCCTGAAGCTGATCATCGGCAAGCCGGTGCTCGACGCGCGCGACACCCTGCAGCTCTGTGAGCGCGGCGTCGCCGACGACGTCTACAAGCTCCTCGACTCCGCAGTCGCCAACGCGGAGCACAACGACAACCTCCCCGAAGACGAGCTGCAGGTCGTGCGGGCCTTCGCCGACGAAGGTCCGACGGCCAAGCGCTGGCGTCCCCGCGCCCGGGGTCGAGGTACGCGGATCCGCAAGCGCACCAGCCACATCACGATCGTCGTGGGCCGCCTCGACGAGGACGAGCTCGCACGTCGACGGGCCGCCGAGGCTGCCTCCGGGGCGCCGGCGCGCCGCCGGCCGACACGCCGCCGCACGGTCGAGGCCGATCACGACCACGATCATGACCATGACCACGATCACGACGACGAAGCAACCGACGATTCCGCCACGGCACCCAAGGCCGCGAAGAAGTCGACGGCGAAGAAGTCTGAGGCCGAGAAGGCCACCAAGAAGTCGACGGCCAAGAAGGCGCCCACCAAGTCCACTGCCAAGAAGGCGGCGAAGAAGACGACTGCGAAGCAGTCGACCGCCAAGGATGCCGGCGCCGGCGACAAGGACGAGGACGCCTGATGGGCCAGAAGGTCAATCCCTACGGATTCCGACTCGGGATCACCACCGACTGGAAGTCGCGCTGGTTCGCCGACCACCAGGAGTACCAGGACTTCCTCATCGAGGACTGGGAGATCCGCGACTACCTGCGCAAGCAGCTGCCGCACGCAGCGGTCAGCCGCGTCGAGATCGAGCGCACCCGTGATCGCCTGCGGGTCGACGTCTACACCGCCCGCCCCGGGATCGTCATCGGACGTCGTGGGGCCGAGGCCGACCGCCTCCGCCAGGGGCTCTTCAAGATCACGGGCAACGCCAAGATCCAGTTCAACATCCAGGAGATCAAGCAGCCTGAGCTCGACGCCACCCTCATCGCGCAGGGAGTCGCCGACCAGCTCGCCGGCCGCGTCTCGTTCCGTCGCGCGATGAAGCGGGCGGTGCAGACGGCCATGAAGGCCGGTGCCCAGGGCATCCGCGTCCAGTGCGGCGGACGTCTCGGTGGCGCCGAGATGTCGCGCAAGGAGTGGTACCGCGAGGGCCGGGTTCCGCTGCACACGCTCCGGGCCGACATCGACTACGGCGGTGCGGAGGCTCGCACGACCTTCGGTCGGATCGGCGTGAAGGTGTGGATCTACAAGGGCGAGATCCTTCCGTACAAGTCGGCCGCCGAGGACAAGATCGCCCGCGAGGCCGCGATGGCCGCGGGCGAGACCTCGGGTGAGGCGCAGCCGAAGCGCCGGGTCGTGAGTGCCGGAGGCGGCCGACGACGCAACGAGGAGACCGTCGAGGTCTCCGTCGACAGCGCGTCCGAGGAAGCGCCGGCCGAGGCTGCTCCGCTCGTCAAAGAAGCCGATCCCGAGCTCGAACGCCTCCTCGCGGAGGAAGAAGAGATCGAGCGCCGGACGCGCGAGCACCACGAAGCGCCGAAGTTCCACGGCGACGAGGACTGAGGACCTCCACGATGTTGATGCCGAAGAAGGTGCGGCACCGCAAGGTGCAGCGAGGACGGATGCGCGGGGCCGCCAAGGGCGGGACACGCGTGACGTTCGGCGACTACGGGATCCAGGCGCTCGACCCGGGCTGGATCACGAACCGCCAGATCGAGGCTGCACGTATCGCGATGACGCGCTACATCAAGCGCGGCGGGAAGGTCTGGATCACGATCTTCCCGGACAAGCCCGTCACCCAGAAGCCCGCCGAGACCCGCATGGGCTCCGGCAAGGGGAATCCCGAGCACTGGGTCGCCGTCGTGAAGCCCGGACGGATCATGTTCGAGCTCTCGGGTGTCCCCGAGGACACGGCTCGTGAGGCGATGCGCCTCGCGATGCACAAGCTGCCGATCAAGACGCGCTTCGTCGTGCGGCAAGAGGAGGCGTAGGCGATGGCGAACCCCACCGTAGAGATGCGCGACCTCAACGACACCGAGCTGGCGAACAAGCTCCGTGAGACCAAGGAAGAGCTGTTCAACCTGCGCTTCCAGCTGGCCACTGGCGAGCTCGAGAGCTTCTCGAGGATCGCCGACCTTCGCCGGACGGTCGCGCGGTGCCACACGTTGTTGCGAGAGCGCGAGATCGCACTCGCCGAGCAGACCGAGGACGCAGGAGCCAAGTGATGAGCGACGCCTCGAACACCAGCAAGCCCCAGTCCGACGAACAAGCGTCCGACACCAGTCGGGGCAACTCCCGCAAGGTGCGGGAAGGCCTTGTGCTGTCCGCCAAGATGGACAAGACCGTCATCGTCGGCGTCACCGACCGCGTGCGGCACCGCCGCTACGGGAAGACGCTCCAGCGGACCCGACGCTTCTACGCGCACGACGAGACGAACGACGCCCGCGAGGGCGACCGCGTGCGGATCGCCGAGACGCGCCCGCTGTCGCGCCTCAAGCGTTGGCGCCTCCTCGAGGTCCTGGAGCGGGCCCGATGATCCAGCAGGAGAGCCGCCTGAAGGTGGCCGACAACTCAGGGGCACGCGAGGTGCTCTGCATCAAGGTGCTCGGTGGTACCCGCCGTCGCTACGCCGGCATCGGCGACGTCTTCGTCGCGACCGTCAAGGACGCAGTTCCGGGCGCCGCGGTGAAGAAGGGCGAGGTCGTCAAGTGCGTTGTCGTGCGCACGAAGAAGGAGCGCCGTCGGCCCGACGGCAGCTACATCCGTTTCGACGAGAACGCCGCCGTACTCATCAACGACCAGCTCCAGCCGCGCGGTACCCGCATCTTCGGTCCCGTCGGTCGCGAGCTCAGGGACCGACGCTTCATGCGGATCGTGTCGCTGGCCCCGGAGGTGATCTGACATGCCGCTGGGCAAGCCGATGAAGTTCAAGCTCAAGAAGGGCGACCGCGTCGTCGTGCTCTCGGGTAAGGACGTCGGCAAGGAAGGCGAGATCACCCGCGTCATCACCGAGCGCGACAAGGTGATCGTCGACGGCGTCAACGTGGCCAAGAAGCACCAACGGGCCACGAAGTCCACGATGCAGGGCGGGATCATCGACAAGGACATGCCCTTGCACATCTCGAACGTCGCCCTGCTCTGCCCGAGCTGTGGGAAGACGCGCGTTGGCTACCAGGTAGCCGACGACGGCACGAAGACACGTATCTGCAAGAAGTGCGGGAAGGAAGTCTGATGGCCGAGACGCGGGTACGACCCCGCCTCAAGGTGCGCTACGACGACGAGTTGCGCGCGGTGCTGCAGCGCGACCTCGGGCTCGGGAACGTGATGGAGGTTCCCAGGTTCGAGAAGATCGTGCTCAACTGCGGCGTCGGCAAGGCGACCCAGCAGGCGTCGCTGCTCGAAGGTGCCGTCACGGACCTGTCGATCATCACCGGTCAGAAGCCGTTGGTGATCAAGGCCAAGAACTCGATCGCGGGATTCAAGCTGCGTGAGGGACAGGCGATCGGCGCCAAGGTCACGTTGCGGGGCAACCGGATGTGGGAGTTCTACGACCGGCTCGTCAGTCTCGCGATCCCCCGCATCCGCGACTTCCGGGGGATGAACCCGAGCTCGTTCGACGGCCACGGCAACTACACGTTCGGCGTGACCGAACAGCTCATCTTTCCCGAGATCGACTACGACAAGATCGACACCGTGCGAGGAATGGACATCACGATCGTGACGACCGCACTGACCGACGACCACGGGCGGGCGCTGCTCCAGGCGCTCGGGTTCCCGTTCCGCCGCGACCAGGAAAGCGGGTAGCGGCGGTGGCGAAGAAGGGACTCGTCAACAAGCAGCGACAGACACCGAAGTTCAAGGTGCGCGGGTACACGCGGTGCCGCCGGTGTGGCCGCGCGCGCTCGGTGTACCGAAAGTTCGCGCTCTGCCGGATCTGCTTCCGGGAGATGGCGCACGCCGGGGAGATCCCGGGCATCACCAAGGCGTCGTGGTGAGGGGGCTGAGACGATGACGATGACCGACCCGATCGCCGACATGCTCACCCGGATCCGCAACGGCAACGTCGCGTTCCACGACGAAGTCGCGATGCCCACCTCCAAGGTGAAGGAG
>JBKJJI010000045.1:0-7158 GCA_046598115.1 Acidimicrobiia bacterium
ATGCTGAGCAGCACGCTGCCGGTGCGCTACGCGCTCGAGTACATGGGTGACGACCTCCGCCCCGGCGATGTGCTGGTCGCGAACGACCCGTACCACGGGGGCGGGCACCTCCCCGACTTCAACGTGTACTCGCCGGTCTTCACCCCCGACGGCGAGGAGCTGCTGCTCATCGCGTCGATCCAGTGCCACCACGGCGACACCGGCGGGGCGCTCGCCGGGGGCTACAACGTGTTCGCCAAGGACATCTGGTCGGAAGGCACCCGCTACCCCGTCCTCAAGATCCTCGACGAGGGCAAGGAGCGTCGCGACGTCCTCGCGACGATGCGGGCCAACAACCGGCTCCCCGGGTTCATCGGCGACCTCCGCGCCCAGGTCGGTGCGGCGCAGCTCGGCGCCGCACGCCTCGGCGAGATCATCGATCGCTACGGTCCGGCCACCGTGCAGGCCGCGGTCGACTGGACCATCGACGACGCGCACCGCCGGTTCGCCGCCGAGATCGAGGGCTGGCCCGACGGGACCTACGAGGCCGACGTGTACGTCGACAGCGATCCGGCAGGCAACAAGGACATCCACGTGCACGTGGCGGTCACGGTCGAAGGAGACCGTCTCATCGTCGACTTCGAAGGTTCCGACACCCGACCCGAGATCCAGGCGTGGTCGACGTTCGGCAACACCCGGGGCAACTGCATCGCGCAGCTCGCCTCGCTCGTCGACCCCAGCATCCCGAAGAACGAGGGGTTCTTCGACAGTATCGACCTGCGCGTGCCGCTCGGCAGCTGCGTGAACCCGGAGGTGGGTAAGCCCGTCAGCAGCGGGACGCACCATCCGGGCGTCGAGGTCGGGGACGCGATCGCGATCGCGATGTCGAAGATCATCCCGGACCGATGTGCGCCACAGACCTACAAGTACGGGAGCCCCCGTCAGATGTGGGGTGATCTCGATCCCCGGACGGGGGAGAAGTTCTTCGATCACGGCGGTGAGGTCAACGCCGGCTGGGTGAACGGCGTGAAGGGGCTCGACGGGTGGGGGGCGCTCGTGGCCGCGAACGGCAACCTGATCAAGGCCAGCGCCGAGCTCAACGAGTCGCTGTTCCCGCACATCCTCCGGGGCCGCAACTATCGCACCGACAGCGCCGGCGCAGGGCAGTGGCGCGGCAACTGCGGGAGCCACTTCGTGAAGGAAGCGCGCACGCCGACGTTCGTGAACCAGTACGTCGTGAACCAGTACCACACGCATCCCGGGATCGCCGGTGGTGAGAACGGCGCGCCCGACCGTTGCACCATCGCGGGGGAGCTGGTCGACCCGGTGCTCGCGAACGCGCGTCTCGACGTGGGTGAGCAGCTGATCTACGACTTCGGTGGCGGTGGTGGCTGGGGCGACCCGCTCGACCGCGATCCCGATGCCGTGCTCGAGGACGTGTGGGACGAGTACGTCTCCGTGCAGGGCGCGGTCGCCGACTACGGCGTCATCGTGACCGGCTCACTCGAGGAGATGACACTCGCGGTCGACGCCGACGCGACCCGCGCGCTGCGCGAGAAGATGCGCGCGGTCCGGTAGCGCTCGACGATGGCAGCAGCGCGCGGGTACCGGATCGGGATCGATGTCGGGGGCACGTTCACCGACTGCGTGCTGCTGCGCGCAGACGGCAGCCTCGTCCTCGAGAAGTCGCCCACCACGCCTGGCGACCAGTCCGAAGGGGTGATCGCGGGGCTCGGTCGTCTCGCCGAGGCCGAGGGGCTGCCCGACGCCGCGGCGTTGCTCGCGGCCACAGAGTCGATCGTCCACGGCACGACGACCGGCGACAACACGATGATCCAGATGCGCGGCGCCCCGACGGGGCTGCTCGTCACCGAGGGGTTCCGTGACGAGATCGAGTTCCGCCGGTGCTTCAAGGAGGACATCTGGGACCCCGCGTTCCCGGGGCCCGAGCCCATCGCCAAGCGGCGGGTACGCCTCGAGATCCACGAGCGCCTGACGGCCGAGGGCGAGATCGACACGCCGCTCGACGAAGAAGGGGTTCGCAAGGCGACTGCCCGCCTGCGCGCCTTCGGGGTGACGTCGATCGCCGTGTGCTTCCTGCACTCGTACGTCAACCCCGTGCACGAGCTGCGCGCCCGCGAGATCATCCTCGACGAGTACCCCGACGTCGAGCTCGTCTCGCTGTCCACCGAGGTCTTCGCGAAGCCGCCCGAGTTCGAGCGCACCTCGACCACCCTCGTGAACGCCTACGTCGGGCCCCCGATCGTCCGCTACCTCAACCGGCTCGAGCGCGCGCTGCGCGACCTGGGCTACGACCGCGAGCTGCTGATCGCGACGTCGTCGGGTGGCGTGGCGACCCCAGCGGCCATCGGGCGCAAGGCCGTCGCGACGATCGGCTCCGGGCCCACCGGTGGTGTGGTGGCGGCGGCCCGGGCGGCCAACAGCGCCGGGCTCGGCTCGGTGGTCTCCGTCGATATGGGGGGCACGAGCTACGACGTGTGCCTCGTGCGCGACGGTCGCCCGGAGCTGAAGGGCGACTGGAACTGGCGTCACCGCTACTGCATCGCGCTGCCGATGGTCGACATCCACTCGGTCGGTGCGGGTGGCGGGTCGATCGCGCGCGACGCCAACGGACAGCTCACCGTCGGGCCGGAGTCGGCCGGCAGCGAGCCCGGGCCCGTCTGCTACCAGCGCGGCGGCACCGAGCCAGCGGTCACCGACGCCGACCTGGTGCTCGGTCGGCTCGACCCCGCGGGGTTCTGGGGTGGACGGCTCTCGCTCGACGCCGACAGTGCCCGCGCCGCGCTCGCTGGTGTCGGCTCCGGTCTCGGGCTCGACGCCGAGGCCACGGCGATCGCCGTCGTCGATCTCGTCGACGCGCACATGACCGATGCGGTGCGGCGGGTGCTCGCGCTCGCCGGCGCCGACCCGCGCGATCTCGACCTCGTCGCGTTCGGCGGGATGGGCGCGGTGCACGCCACGACGCAGGCCGCAGCCCTCGGCATGCGGCGCGTGCTGGTGCCCCGGGCCGCGCCCGGGTTCTCCGCGCTCGGCCTGCTCACGGCCGATCACCTCATCGACGATGCACGCACGCTGCTCGCCGACTGGCGCGAGGCCGACCTGACCCGGCTCACCGAGCTTGCCGACGAGCTCCTCGCGAAGGCGACGTCCGAGCTCGACGCGGCAGGCGTGCCGACCGAGCGGCGCCGACACGAGTGGCTGCTCAACCTGGTGTACCCCGGCCAGACGTTCGACGTGCCCATCCCGCTCGACCGCACGCCGGAGCAGCCGATCGCGCTGCCCGAGGTCGAGGCCGCGGTGGCGGAGTTCCACCGCCGCAACGAGGCCGCGCGCCTCATCGAGGCCCGCGCCCAGGAGCCGTTCGTGCGCGGTATCCGTCTGATCGCGACTGGGCTCGTCGACCAGCCCGAGGTCGTGGTGCTCGCGCCCACCGACGCGCCGGCCGAGCCGATCGCGCACCGCCGCCTCCACGCGGGCGGCACGTGGCATGACGACGCCCCGGTGTTCGACGGCGACTCGCTGCTCCCCGGCCCCGCGATCGTGGGCCCCGCGATCATCCAGAGCCGGTTCACCACGTTGCTCCTGCGTCCGGGCGATGCCGCGGTCGCGCAGCCGAACGGCGACGTCCTCGTGGAGCTCGCGCACGCGGGCTGAACGCGACTGAGCGGCATCGCGTCCTCGCTCGTGTCAGCGGGCGAGCAACCTCACGGCTGACGACCTCATCGGGACCTACCCGCGTGACCTCTCGTACGCGAGCAGCTTCGTCACCTTCTACAGGGTCGCGCTCGACGAGACGGAAGCCGTCGGTCAGCCTGCAGCTCCGGCCGCCGGGTCGATGCCGATGCCGCCCGATTCGCTGCTGGCATAGGCGGCGAGGGCGAAGCGCAGCACCTCGACGGCTTCGTCCGCGCTCCACAGCAGCGGACCGTCACCGGTCTGGAGCCACCGCAGCCAGTGTCGTCCGGAGTCCCGGAAGCTGCTGGCCCAATCGTCGTCGAGCGCATGGAACGCGCGGGTCTCGCCGTCGGCGTACACCTCGAGACTGGGCTGTTGCACGCCGCGCCCCGTGCATCGGTTGACGCGGGCGAATCCCCGGCGGCCGGTGACCTCCCAGCGTTCGTCGTTGGTGTAGTAGTCGGAGCGCAGGTAGAGGTCGGGGGCGATGGTGATGTCCCACACGCCGCGGATGCCGTTGTGGTGCTCCCAGGTGATCGTCGTCGGGGCGTCGATCGCCACGCCGGGGCCCATCTCGGTGCTGCCGATCCAGGCCCGAACCTCGGCGATGGGGCCGAAGAGCCAGATCGCGGTGGAGAGCTTGTGCCAGCCGTCGTCGAACACGAGGATCCCGCGGCCGGCGCGCATCTGCTGGAACTGCCACTCGTAGCTGCTCATCGGGACGTCCCAACCGCCTCGGCCGCTCCCGACCATCTTGAGGTGGTAGCCGCTGATCTCGCCGAGGTCGCCGGACTCGGCGGTCTCCTTGAGCTTCCGGAGGGGCTCGTAGAAGAGGTAGTTCTCCATCACGCGTAGCACCCGGTCGTTGCGCGTCGCGGCGTCGACCATCCGGTTGGCTTCGCCGAGGTCGTTGCACATCGGCTTCTGGAGGTTCACGTGCCAGCCGTTGTCGAGCAGCTCGACGACACCGTCGGCATGCAACGGGGCGGGCAGCAGCGCCTCGACGGTGTCGACCTCGAGCCCTGAAGCGGCGAGATCGGCGACGGAAGCGAACGTCGTGGCATCGGGCCAGTCGGCCTGGCGCTGCTGCCGGCGCGCCTCGTCGGGATCGACGAGCGCCACGACGTCGACGTCGGGGTTCTCGACGTAGGCGCGGACGTTGAGGTCGTAGATCCGGCCCAGCCCGACGAACGCGGCGCGTGCCGGTCGGTCGTACGGAATGAAGGTCATGCGGTGGCTGTCTCCTGTTGGAGCTCGATCGTGTTCCCGGCCGGGTCGGTGATCCAGATCTGGACGGTGTCCTCTCCCTGGACCGCACGCAGGTACTCGATCCCGAGTGCCTCGAGCTCCGCGATCGCGGCATCGAGGTCTTCGACCGCGACGCAGTAGTGGTTGCCGGTGGGGTCGATCCCGGATCCCAGGGGCGCGGCGTCGACGAGGTGCAGCTCCTGGGCGCCGACCTGGTGCCAGTGCCCGTCGACACCGGGGATGTCGGGGCGAGGGCGGTCCGAGAGGCCGAGCACCCTTTGGTAGAAGTCGACCATCGCGTCGAGCGGCGCGCCGTTGGTGTTCACCGACACGTGATGGACCCTCGTCACCTTCATCGCGCATCACCTCGCAGTCCCGGAGACGCGTCCGCGGGCGCCTCGAGCTGCTCCATGAACTCGAGGCGGATGCCGCCAGGCGCGTCGACGAACGCGATCCTGCGCTTCCCGAACGTGCCCTCCACGACCGCGGGACCCCAGATCACGGTGTGCCCCTCGAGCTCGGCGTCGAGCCCGTCGGTGAACAGCGCAGGGTGGAGGAAGCCCTCGGCGGGCAGGTCGACCGCGTCCTCGTAGATGGCCTGGGTGAACAGCGTGATCATGACCGGGCCGAGGAAGACGTCGGCGCGCTCGCCGTTGTTCCAGACCATGCGGTCGCGCACCTCGAAGCCGTGGGACTCGTAGAACCGGCACGCGGCCTCGAGGTCGGCGACCTTGACCGCGAGGTTCGCTATTCCCGTGACCGCCACGGGCGAACGTTACCGTCCGTGACGCGGGCCTCAGGTTGCCCACCCGCCACCCGCCACCCGCCGCCCGCCGCCCGCCCCCTCCCCCGGGGGTCGTCGTCGACGCGGTTTCCGGGCCTATCGGGCGGCGGCCCTCGGGATGGATGCCGTCGAGCAGGGCGATCCACCGAGGCCCGCATTGCACCAGGCTCCTCGCCCTACTGTGGTGCGTCGAGAACTGTGCATTCTCTGGAGGTCGGAGGACCGTGAGCGACTCGAGCCTCGACGGTGTCGACATCAGTGTTCGTGAAGGGGTCTTGGAGATCTGCCTCGACCGGCCGGAGCGCAAGAACGCGCTCGACGTCGCGGCGATTGCGCGGATCATCGACGCGCTCGAGCGCGCCGCGGTCGACGACGCGCTGCGAGCGATCGTGCTGCGCGGCAGCGGCGACGATTTCTGTGCCGGCGCTGATTGGGTGGCGAAGAACGCCGCCGGTGGAGATCGTCCGCGCACCGGCAGCATCCAACGGCGCACGCCGCTGCAAGCGCACCGCCTGATCCAGCTGCTCGTCGAGGTGCAGCTGCCGGTCGTGTGCCGGGTGCAGGGATGGGCGGCGGGCCTCGGTTGCCAGCTCGCCCTCGCCGCGGACTTCACGGTCGCATCGGAGTCGAGCCGGTTCTGGGAGCCGTTCCTCGAACGCGGGTTCAGTCCGGACGGCGGCGCGACGTGGCTCGTCCCGCGGCTCGTCGGAGTGGCCCGCGCCAAGGAGCTCTTGCTCCTCGGACGGGAGCTGTCGGGCACCGAGGCGGCCGAATGGGGCCTGATCTACCGGGCCGTTCCCGATAATGCACTGGACGACACCCTCGACGAAGTCGTCGCGCGTCTCGCGAGTGCGGCGACGGTCGCGTTCGGGCTCACCAAGCGCTGCATCCACCGAGCGTCGGAGACCTCGCTCACCGGGGCCATGGAGGCGGAGTCCAATGCACTCGAGCTCAGCTCCCGGACCACGGACTTCAAGGAGGGGCTCGTCGCGTTTCGGGAGCGCCGACCGGCCCGGTTCGAGGGTCGCTAGCCCGCCAGCCCGGGAGGTCCGATGGGTGAGGCTGCACACACATGACCATTGCGTTGGAAGCCGGGCTCGTCGGCCGCGACGAGAGGACCCTCTGCTCGTTCTATACGAGCGTGATGGGGTTCGCGCTCGTCGATCGCCTCGAGTTCGAGGTGGGTGTCGTCTGCAAGCTCCAGCGGGATGCAGCGAGGCTCAAGCTCTTCTTCCCGAACGAGACCGTCGATCCGGCCGAGCACGCCGAGCCGTGGTTCCGGCCGGGTGGGTGGAGATACGCGGCGCTCGACCTCGAGCAGCTCGCCGATGTCGACGTGCTCGCTACCGCGGTCGTCGCGGCGAACGGACGAGTCCTGGTCGCGCCGACGAACCATCGCGCTGGTGCTCGGATGGCGATGATCGCCGACCCTGAGGGCAACGTGTGGGAGC
>JBKJJI010000097.1:0-9595 GCA_046598115.1 Acidimicrobiia bacterium
GTCGCCACCGCGCCAGTGGACCCGGTCGCCTCGAGCGTCTGGCTCGCTGGGACACCACTGATCACCGGTGGTGTCGAGTCGAGCGGAGTGACCGTGACCGTGAACGTCGCCGTGCTCGTGTTAGTGGAGCTGTCGGTCGCTGAGCACGTCACGGTCGTCGTCCCGATCGCGAACGTCGATCCCGACGCCGGGCTGCACGAGACCGGAACGCTGCCATCCACCGCGTCCACCGCGGTGGGCGTCGCGAACGCCACGGCTGCCCCTGAGGACCCGGTCGCCTGCACCGTCGTGTTCGTCGGGACACCACTGATCACGGGCGGCGTCGTATCCAGAGGGGTCACCGTGACCGTGAACGTCGCGGTCGCGACGTTCACCTGCGAATCGGTCGCCGTGCAGGTGACCGTTTCGGTCCCGACGTGGAAGTTCGCGGTGGGCGGAGGGAGACACTTCACCTTGACGGAGCCGTCCACGACATCGGACGCAGTGGGCTCGGTGTAGTTGGCCTTCGCTCCGCTCGGGCCGGTGGCCGGCACCGTGATGTTCGACGGCACCCCGCTGAGCACCGGAGCCGTCGTGTCCTCCACCGTCACCGAGAACGTCGCCGTCGAAGTGTTCCCCGCCGCATCCGTCGCCGAACAGCTCACCTCCGTCGCACCGAACGAGAAGGTCGAACCCGAAGCCGGAGCACACGACACCGACACGCTGCCGTCGACCACATCACTCGCCGTCGGCGCCGCGAACGTCGCACTGGCCCCCGACGGACCCGTCGCCTCCAACGACAGGTTCGGGGGGACGTCGGAGAATGACGGATAGTCGTCGTCCTCGACGATCACCCGGAAGGAGGCGCTCGCCTCGTTGCCGGCCGCATCGGTCGCCGTGCATGTGACTGTGGTCGTCCCGATCGCGAAGGTCGAACCCGAAGCCGGATCACACGACACCGACACACTGCCGTCGACCACATCACTCGCCGTCGGCGCCGCGAACGTCGCCACCGCACCCGACGAACCCGTCGCCTCCACCGTCTGATCCGACGGCACACCACTGAGCACCGGCGCCGTCGAGTCCTCCACCGTCACCGAGAACGTCGCGAGGCCGACGACCGCAGCTTGGAACGACGACGATGCCGATGCGGTGTCGGCCGCGCATAGCACGACCGTGGTCCCGATCGCGAACAGCGAGCCCGCGGGCGGAGCGCACGTCACGGGGATCGCGGCACCCGACGCCGTCGTCGCGGTGGGCGGGGTGTAGTCGACCACCGCGCCAAGCGGCCCCGTCGCGTTCACCGTGAAGGCGCTCGGGACACCGTGGAACGTCGGTGGTGTCGTGTCGGTGCCACCGCCGGGCGAACCGCCACCGCCACCGCCGGGCGAACCGCCACCGCCACCCCCGCCACCGCCACCCCCGCCACCGCGTGTGACGACGATGAAGAGCGGGTTCGTCACCGAGGCGCCGGCGACCAGTACGAACGGGCCGGGCCCGAAGCCGTGGCGGTCGACGTCGCGCTGGAGGTTGTCCTGGATCCACGCGAGCGTCACGACCTCTTCGAGCGTGAGCTTCCTGATCAGTTCGCAGAGCACGCCGACGTTCGAGTCGCAGACGTCGAGGGGCGTCAGCACCTTGCCGGCCTTGCCCTTCCCGGTGAGGAAGATGTCGTCAATGACGGCGGTGAAGATGCAGTGGTCGGGGTCGACGCAGTCCACGACGAACGCGGTGCCGCGCACCGTCGCGTTCGCGCCCGCGCCCTCCTGGCCGAACGACTCGCTCTCGGTGAGCGCGGCGGTGCGGTTCCAGGTACGCCCCTCGTCGAGGCTCCCGACCACCTCACGCTTGCCCTTCTCCTCACGGAGGCGCTTGATCGTGAAGGTCGTGCTGACGTCGAGACGGGTGTACGAGTCGTCCGTGTACTGCACCTCGGCGTGGCCGACCTCGTCGGTCCGGACCGTGTCGCCCTCGTGAAGGTCCTGGTCGTCCTTCGCCGGCTTGAACGTGTCGGCACGCTTGGCGCGGATCTCGACGTGGCCGATGTCCTCGGACTCGAGTGCAAGCGTGCCGACGAGGAGCTTGACCTCGTCGGCGTGTCGCTTGGTCGGGCTGGCGCCCGCCGGCCCGGTTGCCGCCAGTCCGGCTACCAAGACCGCGGACAGCACAGCACCCAAGATGGAATTCCTGCGCACGTATCGCATCTTGCCCCCAGCTACCCGGCGCGCGTCGGTACGCCCGCACTCCACATCGCGAGCAACGATATTCCGATCATTCGTCCGAGACCAGCCCATTTGCGCAAATCGGTCCAAGGGCCCCGGATCGACGGCGGGCTCACAGGGTGAGAGGCTGGCCGGAACGCCAGTACGATCCCGGAAGGGCGCCCATGCCCACGCTGCACCACGTGAACCTGTGCGTCCCGGAGACGATCGACGGCACCCCCGGCGTCGACGTCGAGGCCGCCTGGCTCCTCGCGCTCGGCTACCGGCGGATCGAGGGCGGTCCCGACATCTCGAAGATGGCGACCGTCCACTGGTTCGAGGCCGACGACGGTAGCCAGGTGCACCTCACCCCCGACCCCGACCACGCGCCGAGTGCACGGGCGCACACGGCGATCCGGCTCGACGACGAGCTCGACGCGACCGTCGCCCGCCTCGAGAGCGACGGGGCCCGCACCAACGCACTCGAGTTCGACGGCGACCGCCACGTGTTCACGACCGACCCCGCCGGCAACCTCTGGGAGCTGATCGGCCCGCCGGTCGCCCCACCCGCATGAACAACGACGGGTAGCGGGACGACAGCAGCGGGCCGATCGAACGTGGGCAGCGCTCGGGCGCCGGCGGTGAGCGGACCTTGCCCAACCCCGGGAGGTGCGCGCTCGCCCACTTCTGGAGGCTGAACGCCCCTGGGCCGACCGTCGCGATGCCGAGGAGCAGCGCAACCATGAACCCGATGTCGGCGCCACCGATCTGGTCGGGTGCCGACGACGCCATCCAGTCGAAGAGACCTCCGGTGTGGCTGGCCTGGGTGCCGAAGGTCAGGAACCCGAACGTGGGCGACCCGCCGTTGATCATCGCCCCACCTGACTGCGCGGTCGGGCTGCAGAAGAAGTCGATCGACGAGCTGTCGAACCCACGACACGTCGCGAAGCCCAGGCCGAACATCTTGTCGACGAACGCCCAGAAGAACGACCACCCCAAGAGGATGCGCAGGACCGCGGTTCCTGAGCGCGCTCTCAGGAACGACCGCTCCGGCGCGCCACCCACCGGCCACAATCGGGGCATGCGCGTGCTCGTGGTCGAAGACGAGGTTGCCCTCGCCGAAGCCGTCCGCGACGGCCTCGCGGCCGAGGGGTTCGACGTCGACATGGTCCACGACGGGCTCGACGGCCTGTGGCGTGCCCGCGAGGGCTCCTACGACGCCATCGTCCTCGACATCCTCCTACCCGGCATGAACGGCTACAAGGTGTGCCGCACCCTCCGCGAGGAGGAGGTGTGGACGCCGATCCTCATGCTCACCGCCAAGGACGGCGAGTACGACGAGGCCGAGGCACTCGACACGGGCGCCGACGACTTCCTGTCGAAGCCGTTCTCCTTCGTCGTCCTGCTCGCCCGACTCCGGGCGCTGTTCCGGCGGGGCTCACCGCCGCGTCCCGCCGTGCTCGAGCACGGGCCGCTGCGCCTCGACCCGGCGACGCGCTCGGCGGCGCACGGCAACGTGGAGGTCGCGCTCACCGCACGCGAGTTCTCGCTGCTCGAGTACCTCATGCGGCGCGACGGCCACGTCGCGTCGAAGCCCGAGATCCTCGACCACGTGTGGGGCATGGACTTCGCGGGCGATCCGAACGTCGTCGAGGTCTACATCGGCTATCTCCGCCGCAAGCTCGATGAGACCTTCGACACCAAGCTCATCCACACGGTGCGCGGCTCGGGATACCGCCTGTGCGCGGAACCGGGCTGAGATGCACCGCCTCGCCACCGTCCGGGTCAGGGTCACCCTGGCCGCGGCCGGCCTGTTCGCGATCGCACTGGCCGGCGCGTCGTTCGCGCTCGTCCGCACGACGCACGACAGCCTCACGCGCGGGATCGAGCAGGCCAACCAGGAGCAGCTCGACGAGGCAGCCCGGCAGCTCGAGCAGGGCATCGACCCGGCCGACCTGGAGGTCGCCAACCGGCGTGGCGGGATCCCCGACTTCCGCGTGTTCGCACCTGGCCGTCGCCCGGGAGCGCGACCGGCCATCGGCGATCCACGGGTGCGGGCCCAGCGACGGGTGGAGACCGCCCAGGGCACCATCACGCTGATCGCCGAGCGCTCGATCACGGAGGTCGACGAGACGGTCGACAGCATCACCGACGCCTTGCTCGTCGGCGTCCCGCTGCTCGTCCTGCTCGTGGGCGGGCTCACGTGGTGGTTCGCGGGGCGGGCGCTGCGTCCGGTCGAGGCGATCCGGGCCGAGGCCGCCGCGATCACCGGCTCGACGATCCACCGTCGCGTGCCCGAGCCGACCACCGACGACGAGATCGGACGTCTCGCGCGGACGATGAACTCGATGCTCGACCGACTCGAGGAGACGTCGCTGCGCCAACGTCGCTTCGTCTCCGACGCCTCGCACGAACTGCGCAGCCCGGTCGCGGTGATCCGCACCCAGCTCGAGGTCGCGCTGCGGCGTGGCGCCGACACGGACTGGCCGGCGGTCGCGCACCGGGTCCTCGCCGAGGACGAACGCCTGGAAGCCGCCGTCACCGAGCTGCTCGAGCTCGCCCGCAGCGAGGAGGGCGAGGAGCCGATCACCGCATACGTCGACCTCGACGAGATCGTGCTCGAGGAGGTCGCCCGCCCACGCCGGGTCCCCGTCGACCCGAGCCGGGTGTCCGCCGGCAGGGTGCACGGCAGCTCGGCCCAGCTCACCTCCGTGGTGCGCAACCTGCTCGACAACGCGTGCCGCCACGCGGCAACGCGCGTCGACATCCAGCTCTCGGTCGACGGGCGCCCGGTCGACGGGGCCGAGGTCGTCCTCGTCGTCGACGACGACGGGCCCGGCGTCCCCGTCGCCGAACGCGAGCGTGTCTTCGAGCGCTTCACCCGGCTCGATGAGGGCCGCAGCCGCGACGCCGGCGGCGTGGGCCTCGGCCTCGCGATGGTGCGCGCCATCTCGGAACACCATGGCGGGCACGTCGCGATCGACGACGCTCCGATCGGCGGTGCGCGCTTCGTCGTGCGGCTCCCGGCGGCGGGATGACCTCCGCTGTGTGAGAGCGGCGGCGGGGGCCCGACCACTAGCGTCACCCCGATGCCCGACCTGTCGCTCGCGTCCTTCAACACGCACTACGGCGTGTTCCCGTCGCGTCGCGCGGCCGAGCGGACCTACGACATGGACGCCGCGATCGAGTCGCTCGAGGCTGACGTCGTCGTCGTGCAGGAGCTCTGGCGGCCCGACGGACTGCGCGGTGCCGTCGACGAGGCCGCTGACGCGCTCGGCTACGACCTGATCTACGAGCGGACGAGCGCGGCCACGCTCGGGACGCACTGGCCACACCTGGTGCCGAGCGGTGAGGGTGAGTCGGGCATCGCCGTCCTGTCACGCCTCCCCGTCCGGCGGATCCGGTCACTCACGTTGGGTCCCACGTGGGGTGACCCGGCACCGGTGCGCACCGCCCTCGACGTCGAGCTCGAGGTCGGGTCGGCTCGGGTCCGGCTCGTGGCCGTCCACCTCACCTCGCGACTGCCGCACGGCCCGGTGCTCCAGCTCCGGACGCTCGCTGGCCTGCTCCCGCCGCGCGGGACGCCCGCGGTCATCGCCGGCGATTGCAATTTCTGGGGCCCGGGAGTCGTCGGGCTCCTCTCGGGGTGGCAACGGACGGTGCGCGGCCGGACGTGGCCGGCGCGCCTCCCCCACAGCCAGATCGACCACATCCTCGTGCGCTCGGCCGACGGGATCCGCGCGTCCGGGGGACGGGTCCTCCCCGGGGTCGGGTCCGACCACCTGCCGGTGCGGGTCGATCTCGAACTCGCCTGAGTGCCCCGATGCCGGTGCGCCGGCAGCAGGTGGCCGGATCAGACGGGGGCGAGGCCGAACGACGCGCGGGCCTCGTTGTAGAGGCGGAGGATCGTCGTGGAATACGTGGTCGACGTGGCCCAGTTGCCGCTGCCCATCTGGTACCAGCTGGTGGCCTTCCCCTTCGGGGACACCAGGTGGAAGCGTGGGTCGACGCAGGCGTACGCCAGGGTGGGCGGGCCGCATGTGGCCGCGGTCGGGTCGGCGTAGGCGCGGAGGTGCTGGATCTGGGCCCGAGCGCCGATCCGGGCATCCGGAAAGGTCGCCGGAGCGGGGTTCGTGTCCGTCGCGCCGATCCCGGAGAAGTTGTTCTTCCACGCCGGGACGGTGCCGCTGAAGCGGTACCAGCCGGTCTCGACGAGACCCTGGATGAAGGCGATGTCGCCCCGCACACCCTCGGCGGCACCCTCCTCGACGAAGATCTGGGTCAGGGTCGCGACCGGGACGGTGGCCGAGAACACCCCGCTGGGCTGGGGTTGGCGGGTCGTGAACCACTGGGCCAGCTGGGCGCCGGTGAGGGCGCTCTGGCCCATGATCGAGGCGGCACCGGCAGGCGCGGGAGGCCGGACCCCTCCGGGAGCAGGGGAGGTCCCCGGGCGCATGCAGCCCGTGAGGAGCAGCATCGAGACGACGGTCACGCAGAGCGCCAACCTGTGGTGACGGAGAGTGTTCATATGTGGTCAGCATCGGTCGCTCTCCGCGCGAGGTTGAGGGCTAAATACCACGGAGCGTGACTAACGTCCCCGGCTCGGCCCGGGATCGCCCGGATCGGGGCCCGGATGCAGGGGGCCCGGCCTCAAAGGGATGTGGAACCAGGGGCCCGGACGCAGGGGACCCGGCCTCAGGGGATGCGGATCAGCGAGACGAGGCTGCGCCGGCGGGGACGCCGGCGGCGACCGTCGTCGGGGTGGTTCGGCCGCTGCCCACGGGGGCAGGGAGCGTGGTGGGCGCGGTGAGGGACGTGACATCCCGGGCGACGGCGACGATCGTCGTGGGCGTCGCGGCCACGCCGCCCGGTGCCACCATCCGGAGCCGGAGCTGGCCCGCGTCGACCAGCGCCTCGAGCCCTGGTCCGAGCTCGACGTCGCCCGCGGCGCAATGGCCGTTCGGGCCGGTCCGCACGACGGTCCCGTCGGGGAGGGCGAGCCCCTGCTCGCCGGCGACCATCGTGCCGTCGGGCAGCTGGACCATCGTGTCGACCGCCACGGCCAGCGCCAGCGACTGGTCGTGGACGCCGTGCCCGTAGACACCGGTGAGGGCCCCGACGAGCACCGCGGCCGCCGCGGCGGCGACGGCGCCGCTCATCACCCCGGGACGCCGAGCCCGCGGCGCAGGGGTCGGGAGGGCGACCAGGCGACCCGGCGGGGTCGTCGTCAGCAGCCGGTGCTCGAGGTCGACGCGGAACGCCCGGTCGGGCGCCGCTCCATCGCGACTGCCCGCGAGCTCGAGGAGGTCGCGCATCTCCCGCCGACTCGTCCGGCCCTTCGAGAGGGTCCTCATCACGCTGCCCGCCACGGGGTCGTCGTGCTCGCGGTGGCGTGCATCACGATCGGCCCGACTCGCCCGCATCGGCGCGGTCGTAGGAGCGCTTCAGCGCGCCGAGCGCCCGATGCAGCGTCACCGCCAACACGGCCTTCGAGCACCCCATCGCGGCCGCGGCATCGTCGGTGCTCATCCCGCCGAGGTACCGCAGCGTGAGGACCTGCTGGTACCGGGGGCGCAGCGTGGAGAGCGAGCCCATCATCCGCTCCACGTCCTGCTCGCGCTCCAGCCGGTCGGTGTCGTCGTGCGTCGCCCGGTCGGCGAGCGCGTGGAGCGCCCGCTGCCCACGCCGCGTCTTCGTCCGGCCCTCGCGTCGGTAGTGGTCGACGAGCTCGTTCGCGGCGATCCGGTACAGCCACGGCCCGAACCCGGACCCGGCGGTGTCGAAGCGGTCGAGGTGCCGGTAGGCCCGCTCGAACGTGGCGGCGGTGACGTCCTCGGCCGCTTCCCGTGTCCAGGTGCGCCGGTGGGCGAACGAGTAGATGCGGTCGACGTAGCGGCGGTAGAGCACGCCGAACGCGCCGGGATCGCGACGGGCGCGCGCGACCAGATCGCGCTCGTCCGGCCCGGATCCCTCCGGACTCGACCCCGTGGCCGACGATGCGGACGCCTCGGTGGGCTCGGCAGCGGCTGCCTCGCCGAGCGCCCGGGCGGATCGAACAGGTTCTGCTGGCCCCACAGCTCCCAGTCTTGTCCGTCACCATCGCCGGAGCGAACCCGGGTTCGATCCGGTGCCCGATCCGGCGCCGCACCGGGAGGACCGGCGAGGCGGGACCGACGAGCAGCCGTCCGAGGGCTGGGGCGGGGTGGACGGCGCCGTCGGCCCCGACCTCGCGGTCATCGAGAAGCCCCAGGGGACTGCTCGCGAACGCCGCCCGGACGCGGGCTCCGGGGCTGATCCCCAGGGCCGGTCCAGATCGAACCCGTCGCAGGTCGAAGTCGTTGCACACCCGCTCCAACGCCGATGCCGGCCGGCGATTTCAGCCCGGATCCACGCGGCACGGCGTCGGGACGGGCCGGGTGGCGATGTCGCTGGGGGCTACCCTGACGCGCTCGTCAGGTTCTCAGAGACCAGATCCGCAGAGAAGTGGAGGCCCTGTGGCCGACAGCCTGCAGCCGAGTCCCGGCACTCCCACGACGCTCGGCGACGGGCTCTTCGACGGTGACATGTCGCGATGCCCGCAGCCGCTGTACAAGATGATGCGTGACCACGCGGCGGTCATCCGGGCCGACGAGCAGCACGTCCTCATCACCCGCCATGGTGAGATCATGGACACGCTGCGCGATGCGGAGACCTTCTCCTCCGACATGCACGCCGTGCCGCTGGGCAACGACCGCCCGCTCATCCCGCTGCAGATCGATCCGCCCGACCACCTGAAGTTCCGGAAGATCCTGGACCCCCTCTTCGCACCCCGCGCGGTCGCGCTGCTCGAACCGGAGGTCCGCCGCCTCACCACCGAGCTCATCGACGCGTTCATCGAGGACGGCGAGGTCGACCTGAGCGATGCCCTTGCCGTCCCCCTCCCCTGCATCGTCTTCCTCGCGCTCCTCGGCCTGCCCCAGGACGACCTGCCCACGTTCCTCCGCATCAAGGACGACATCATCCGGCCGCCCGGCGGCCTCGCCGGTCGCGAGGCCGACGTCGTACGCCGGCGCACCGCACAGGAGATCTACGCGTACTTCGGCCCGGTCATCGCGGCCCGGCGCGCGGAGCCCCGCGACGACCTCATCACCCGGTTCGTCGACGCCGAGGTCGACGGCCACCACCTGACCGACGACGACATCGTCGACATCTGCTTCCTGTTCCTCATCGCCGGCCTCGACACCGTGACCGCCACCCTCACCTGCAACGTCGCGTACCTCGCTCAGCACCCCGACCACCGCCGCGAGCTCGCCGAGGATCCGTCGCTGATCCCCGCCGCGGTCGAGGAGCTGATGCGCTGGGAGTCACCGGTGCCCGGCGTCGCCCGCGTGCTCGCGCGCGATGCCGAGGTCGCGGGCGAGCAGCTGACGGCCGGG
>JBKJJI010000114.1:0-3661 GCA_046598115.1 Acidimicrobiia bacterium
GCTCGCACCCGACGAGGTGGTCGCCGCGCTGCGTCCGGCGGGCATCGCCGTCGCGCCCGTCCTCGCCGTGCCGCGGATGTACACCGACCCGCAGCTCGTTGCCCGCGGCTACTACCAGGAGCTCGAGCACGCCCGCACCGGCGTCCGCCGGTACCCGGGCTGGCCGGTGCAGTTCTCGTTCACCCCGGACCTTCCCGACGAACGGCCGCAACACCACCACTCCGGCTCGCCGACGCTCGGCCAGCACAACCACGAGATCCTCGGCGATCTGCTCGGTCTTACCGGCGACGAGATCGCCGCACTCGAGCGTGACGGCGTCATCGGCACGACGATGCGGATGCCCGGCTGAGCGGATGCCCGGCTGGGCGGCCGTCGTCCGCGAGCGCCCGGGCGCATGCATCCGGGAGTACTGTGCCGGTCCCCGACCCCCAATCCCCGAAACCCGAGGTCCGAGATGCCCGAGCGCAGCGCGTTGTTCACCGAGCAGGTCCTCGTCGTCAACCAGAAGGCCAAGCTCATCGAGCTCACGAACGAGTACATCGTTCGTGACCAGCAGGGCAACCAGATTGGTGCCGTGGCCGAGATCAACCAGAGCACGGCGAAGAAGATCGCCCGGTTCGTCTCGAGCCTCGACCAGTTCATGACCCACACCTACGAGATCCGCGATGCCGACGACACCGCGGTCCTGACGCTCACCCGGCCCCGCAAGATCATGAAGTCGACCTTCCTGGTCAGCCGCGCCGATGGCAGTGAGGTCGGACAGGTCAAGCAGGGCAACGTGTTCGGGAAGATCAAGTTCTCGCTCGAGGCTGGCGGCACGACGGTCGGCTCGATCAACGCCGAGAACTGGCGGGCGTGGAACTTCAACATCCAGGACGCCGCCGGCACCGAGGTCGCCCGGATCTCCAAGGAGTGGGCAGGGCTCGGCAAGGAGGCCTTCACGACGGCCGACAACTACGTGCTGGAGATCTCCAAGCCGATCGAGGACCCGCTCCTGAGCCTTGTCGTGGCCGCTGCCCTGTGCGTCGATACCGCCCTGAAACAGGACTCCAAGTAGCAGCAGGACTTCAAGGAGCAGCAGGACTTCAAGGAGCAGCAGGACTCGAGGTGGCGGGCTGTGGGCCCGGACCACCAGACTGCGTCCGACATCCACCTGACTGCGAGCGAACGAGCGAGGACAGCCATGATCCGCCTGAGCGTGTACTACCCGAAGACCGAAGGTGCGACCTTCGACCACGACTACTACCGCGACACGCACGTCCCGCTCGCGGTGAAGGCATGGGGCCTGTCGGGCGCCCAGATCGACAAGGGGGTCGACGGGCCGTACGTCGCCGCGGTGCACTTCGAGTTCGAGACGCTCGACGCGATGGGCGCGGCGATGGGTGGCGACGGTACCGCCGAGGTGATGGCCGACGTCGCGAACTACACCACGATCACGCCGGTGCTCCAGACGAGCGAGATCGTCGGCTGACCCTGCCCGGTGCGCGGGCGCTCGCGCTGACCCATCCGGTGGCACGGCCGCACGTCACTGTTCGTTGACCTGGTCGAGGGCTCACGCCCACGCCCTCAGGGTCGCCGTCCTCGAGTATCACCACCGGGATCCGTTCGACCGGCTCCTCGTCGCGCAAGCGCAGCTCGAAGGGGTCCCGCTCATCAGTGCCGACCCGATCTTCGACCCCTACGACGTCGACGTCATCGCGGCCCGCTGACGCCGTGAGCCGGGTCCGGATGAGGGGGCCGACGGCGCGCCGATCCAGCCGCAAGCCGCGTCAGCCGTCGTGCGGGCGGCGGCCCAGGCGCTGCTGCGAGGACGGATCGGCCGCGAGGACCGAGTCGATCTCGTCGGGCTCGATCACGAGCGCGTGCACCGGCGTGAGGGCCCGCAGGGTGGCGGTGCGCTTGCCGGTCCCGAGCATCGCGAGCTCGCCGACGACGTCGCCGGCCGTGACGGTGGCGACTTGCTCGCCGTCGGCGATCACCGCAGCGTCGCCACCGACGATCACGAAACCGTGCGTCTCTGGCTCGCCTTGCTGGCAGAGCTCGTCGCCCACGGCGAAGTGCCGATCGGAGAGGAGCGATCCGATCTCGTCGAGCTCGTGCTGGGTGCAGCCGCTGAAGAAGTCGACCTGCGCGATCAGGGCGCTCTTCTCGGACGCGTCGAGTTCCGGCATCGGTCTGTCCCTTCTCGAGCGCCGAGGCGCTCGGGAGCTTGCGCTTCCCGGGAAGGGTCGCGCGCGGCCAGCGAGGGCGCCGGGGAGACGGCGCGCGGATGATCAGACTCGGCGCGGCCTCACGCCGCCGCGGGTTTGGCTCGGTCGGCGTGGGGCTCGGAGGCGGTCAACGAGTCGGGTGGCGTAAGGGTGCGGGTGCCGTCGGGGTGGTCGGTGAGCACCCAGCCGTCGGTCTTCCTTCGGTGGTGCTGGCGGCACATTCCCCGGACGTTCTCGACGGTGGAGTCGCCGCCGTCGCTGACCGGTTGACCGTGCTCGTTGTCGAGGCGGGCGGCGCGCCCGCAGCCGGTGATCGAACAGGTGGCGTCGCGGGCGGCGACGAGCTGTGCGAGGGCGGCGGTGACCTTGCGGCCGGGCCGGGCGAAGGTGCGGACGTCTTGGCCGTCTTCGACGAGGACCGTGAGGAGTGCCGGACCGGCGTCGCCGCCACCGAGCATGCGGCGGGCATGCTCGACAGGGACCGGTCCGAGACCGGGGATCTCGCAGCGTCGACCGTTCGGGGACTGGGCGTCGCTCGCCTCACCGCCCACCAGCGCCGTGGCGTCGACGTGGACGACGACGTGATCGCGGGTCTTGGCTCGGCCGCGTGGTTTGGAGCTCGCGGGTCGGGCGCCGTCGCGGGCGCAGCGGGCCATGCCGAGCAGCCCGTCGAAGGCGATCGCGTCGGGCGTGTCGCGCGCGTCGCCCTCCCGAAGCCCGACGGCTTGACGGGATGCGGCGTCCCAGGCAGCGTCGTCGAACGGGGCGAGGCACGCCTCGATCTCGGCGCCGAGGGCGACCGGGCCGGCGAGGTGGAGGTGCCAGACCTGGTCGCGGGTGATCCAGCGGTGCCGGGAGCGCTGCCGATGGATGCGTTCGGCCCGCGCAGCGGCGTCGGGGGCCGTCGCGAGCACCCGGGCGGCCTCGGTCTTCGCGGAGCGGAGGCCTTCCTTCTCGGCGGCCCGCAGGACGCGCCGCTCGGCCGTCTCGCCGCCCACCGCCGCGGCGGCCGTGACCTCGCGCGCTGCGGTCAAGGAGAGGGTTCCCGAGCGCAGCGCCCGGTCGGTGGCCGAGCCTTCGTGGAGCCCCTCGGTGACGGCGAGGGTGTCGCGGGCGACGCCAATGGACGAGCCCGACAGGTCGGCGAGCCACTCGGCCGGCGACACCGCAGGGACGCGGCTCTCGAGGTCGCGGGCCCACGCGCCGCTCGTCGCACACCGGCGGGCGGCTAGCGCCTTCGCGGTGGCGGCCAGGCGCTCGAGCTCGGCCGCGGTGCGGGCGATCCGCAGCGCGTCGCGCGTGTCGAGCCTGGCCGGGTCGAGCCCGTCGACCGCCTCCTTCAGCTCGGCTGCGATGCGCGTCCACCGGTCCATTCCGCTATCCAAGCAGGGGGGTGTGACAGCTACGTCCGGCGCAGCGGCGTGCGAGGCCGATCGTGGAAGAGTGAGTGG
>JBKJJI010000395.1:0-5959 GCA_046598115.1 Acidimicrobiia bacterium
CTCGCCCGAGGAACGCACCGACGTCGTCGTCGTGGGTGGCGGCGTCGTCGGCACCGCCGTCGCGCGCCGTCTCGCCCGCGCCCGACTGCGGGTCGCACTGCTCGAAGGGGGTGCCGACATCGGGGCCGGGACGAGCAAGGCCAATACGGCGATCCTCCACACCGGCTACGACACGAAGCCGGGGACCCTCGAGTCGGACCTCGTGCGTCGCGGCTACGGGCTGCTGCACGCCTACGCGCCCGGCGCGGGCATCGCCGTCGAGGAGACGGGGGCGCTGCTCGTCGCCTGGACCGATGAGCAGGCCACCGCGCTCCCGAGCCTGATCGAGAACGCCGCGGCCGTCGGGTGGGACCGCTGCGAGCTCGTCGACGCCGCCGAGTGCTACCGACGCGAGCCACACCTGGGGCCGGGCGCGCTCGGCGGGATGACCGTTCCCGACGAGCACATCGTCTGCCCCTGGACCCCGCCGCTCGCGTTCGCCTCCGAGGCGCTCGCCAACGGCGCGTCGGTCCACCGGAGCCGCCCGCTCCTCGGCGCAGCGCGCCACGGCGACGACTGGGTGCTCGACACTCCGGCCGGGCCGCTGCGCACCGGGTGGGTGGTGAACGCAGCCGGGCTGCGGGGCGCGGCGGTCGAGGATGTGCTCGGCCATCCCGGCGCGTTCACCGTCACGCCACGGCGCGGCGAGCTGGTCGTCTTCGACAAGCTCGCCCGACCGCTGCTGCAGGGCATCGTGCTCCCGGTCCCGACCGGTCGGACCAAAGGCGTCCTGGTCGCCCCGACCGTGTTCGGCAACGTCATGGTCGGGCCCACGGCCGACGACGTCGAGGACCCCACCGACACCTCGTCCACCGCCGCCGGGATCGCCGGCGTGCTCGAGCACGCCGCACGCATCCTGCCCGCACTCGTCGCCGAGGAGGTCACCGCGATCTACGCCGGGCTCCGGGCGGCGACCGAGGAGTCCGACTACCGCCTGGCCGTCCGCCCCGACGACCGGACCGTCTGTCTGGGCGGGATCCGCTCGACCGGCCTGAGCGCGTCGATGGCCCTCGCCGAGTGGACCGCGGCGCGTCTGGGCGAGGCGGGCCTCGATGTCGACGAGCGCGACGACGCGCTGGGGGTCCGCCTACCCGATCTGGGCGACGCCGGGATCCGCCCGTACCAGGACGAGACGCGCATCGCGGCCGACGGGGAGTACGGCCGGATCGTCTGCCACTGCGAGCGGGTCACCGCAGGCGAGATCCGCGACGCGGTGGCGGGTCCGCTCCCGCCGGTCGACCTCGACGGCCTCCGACGACGGACACGGGTGCTGATGGGCCGCTGCCAGGGGTTCGCCTGCCTCGCCGAAGTCGAGCAGCGCGCGGGGATCACGAGGTGAAGACCGACCACGTCGACGTTGCGATCGTCGGCGGCGGCCCCGCCGGGCTCGCGGCCGCGGTCGTGCTGCGACGCGCCGGCGCCACGGTCACCGTGGTCGAGCGCGAGGACGCCCTCGGTGGCGTGGCCCGCCACGTCGACCACACCGGGTACGGGATCAAGGAGTTCCGACGGGTGCTGCGCGGTCCCGAGTACGCGCGCCGTTGGGCCGACCGGGTCGAACGAGCCGGCGTCGACGTGCGCACGGCCACGACCGTCACCGGATGGGCCGACGACGACGCGGCGACGCGCATCCTCACGCTCACCTCGCCCGACGGCCTCGGCACGCTCCTCGCACGCGCCGTCGTCCTCGCGACCGGGACCCGCGAGCGCCCGCGCAGCGCCCGCCTCGTCCCCGGGAGCCGACCCGACGGTGTGCTCACCACCGGCTCGCTCCAGCGCATCGTCGCGGCCGGCCGCACGCCGGGCACCCGCGCGGTGATCGTCGGTGCGGAGCACGTGAGCTTCTCGGCCGTGACGACGCTCGTGCACGCGGGATGCACCCCGGTCGCCTTGGTCACGCCCGAGGTGCGCCACCAGTCGTACGGGCTGCTGCGCGTCGCGACCGCCACCCGGCACCGGGTCCCGGTCCTCACCGGCACCAGCCTCGCCGCGATCCGGGGCCGCGGCCGCGTGGAGTCGGTCGAGCTGATGGACCACGAGACCGGGGCCACGCGCACGCTGGCGTGCGACACGGTGGTGTTCACCGGCGACTGGGTGCCCGATCACGAGCTTGCCCGTCGGGGCGGGCTCACGATCGATCCGGGGACCCGCGCGCCCCGTGTCGACGGGGGCCTGCGCACCAGCACTCCCGGGGTCTTCGCGGCAGGGAACCTGCTGCACGGCGCCGAGACCGCCTCGGTCTGCGCCGCGAGCGGGATGCTGACCGCGCGCTCCACCGCCACCTGGCTCGCCGACGGCGAGGCCGCCCCGTGGGCCCCCGAGCGCGGGGTCCCGGTCCTGTGCGACCCACCGCTGCAATGGGTGTCGCCCAACCTGCTCGTCCCGGGCGAGCCCGGGATCCCCGGCGGCCGGCTGCTCGCCCGCAGTGCCGCTTTCGCCACCCGGCCGGGGGTCGTCGTGCACCAGGGCGATCGCGAGCTGTGGAGCGGGCGACTCCGACGCACCGTGCCGACGATGCCCATCCACCTCCCGGCCCGGTGGGTCTCGGCGGTCCGAGACGGCGAACCGGTGCGAATCAGCGTGACAGGATGACCGCGAACCGAGGGAGCACACCATGACTGCAACGCGAGGGCTGCTCGACGTCGAGACGATCGAGCGCATGATCACCGACGACGAGCTCGACACGATCCTGGTCGTCTTCCCCGACCTCCAGGGCCGCCTGATGGGCAAGCGTGTGACCGGGACCTTCTTCCGCGACCACGTCCTCGCCGACGGCGTGGAGGCGTGCAACTACCTCCTCGCGGTCGACGTCGACATGACCCCACTCCCCGGGTACGAGTTCGCGAACTGGGACAAGGGGTACGGCGACTTCGCGTGCAAGCCCGATCCCGCGACCATGCGCCTCATCCCGTGGCTCGAGAAGACGGCACTCGTGCTGTGTGACTTGCTCGACGAGAACACCGGCGAGCCGGTAGAGGTCTCGCCCCGCCAGATCCTGAAACGCCAGATCGAGCGCGCCGCGGCCGCGGGGTACCTCGTGAACTGCGGCTCGGAGCTCGAGTTCTACCTGTTCCGCGAGTCCTACGAGGAGGCCCAGGCGAAGGGGTTCGGTGGCCTCGACTACCACTCCGCGTTCATCGAGGACTACCACATCCTCCAGACCACACGCGACGAGTACATCATCCGCGCGATCCGCAACGGGATCCAGGGTGCCGGGATCCCAGTGGAGTTCTCGAAGGGCGAGGCGGGGCGGGGTCAGCACGAGATCAACCTGCGCTACGCCGACGCGCTCACCATGGCCGACAACCACACCGTGTACAAGAACGGCGCCAAGGAGATCTCGGGCCAGCTCGGTCGGGCCCTCACGTTCATGGCGAAGTACGACATGGCCGAGTGCGGCTCGTCGTGCCACATCCACTCGTCGGTGTGGTCGGCGGACGGCACGACACCGCTGATGCACGACGCCGACGGCCCCGAGCACATGTCGCCCGTCTTCCGCGGCTGGCTCGGGGGACAGCTCGCGCACGCACGCGAGCTGTCGTGGCTGTCGGCGCCGACGGTCAACAGCTACAAGCGGTACCAGCCCGAATCGTGGGCACCGACCGCGATCGCGTGGGGGCGCGACAACCGCACCTGCGGCTTCCGGGTGGTCGGCCACGAGGGCGCATCCTTCCGGGTCGAGAACCGCATCCCCGGTGCCGACTGCAACCCCTACCTCGCCTTCGCCGCGACGATCGCGGCCGGGCTCGCGGGGATCGAGGCCGGGCTCGACCCCGGACCGGTCTTCGAGGGCAACGCGTACGAGGCGACCGAGGTGGATCGCGTCCCGTGGCACATCGTCGACGCGATCGCCGAGCTGGAGCACAGCACCGTCGCCCCGGCTGCGTTCGGACCCGAGGTCCACGCCCACCTGGTGAACACGGCGAAGCAGGAGTGGGCCGCGTTCGGCCAGGTCGTCACCGACTGGGAGCGGCGCCGCTGCTTCGAGCAGTTCTGAGATGACTCGTCCGCTCATCGCGGTGCCGTCGTACCCGCGGCTGCGTCGCGGACGGGTCGACGGCTGGGACAGCGAGGCGTTCGCGGTGCCGTCCCGCTACATCGACGCCATCCGCCGTGCCGGTGGCATCGAGGCCGTCGTCATCACGGAGGGTCTCGACGACGGGACCGTCGACGACGTGCTCGACCGCACCGACGCCCTGCTCCTGCTGGGAGGCGGTGACCTCGAGCCTGCGTCCTACGGGCGCGAGCCCGAGGCGAAGATCGTCGGCGCGAGCGCCGCACGCGACGCCTCCGAGCTCGCGTTGACGCGTGCGGCACTGGATCGCGGCATGCCGATCCTCGCGGTCTGCCGTGGCCACCAGCTCCTCAACGTCGCGCTCGGCTCGGAGCTCGACCAGCACATCAGCGACCGGCCCGGGGTCGAGGGCCACGGGATCCCGTTCGTCGAGGAGGGCGCCGAGCTCAACGAGGTCGCGATCGACGCCAGCAGCCGCGTCGCCCGCGCGATGGGCGTGCAGCACGCGACGTGCTCGTGCCACCACCACCAGGCCGTCAGCACCCCCGGTGCGGGGCTCGTCGTGACGGCTCGCTCCGCCGACGGGATCATCGAGGCGACCGAGCTCGCCGACGCCGTCGGCGCATGGGTAGTCGGCGTGCAGTGGCATCCGGAAGACACCGCCGCGACCGACCAGGCCCAGCAGGGGCTCTTCGACGCACTCGTCGCCGAAGCCGCCCGATTCGCCGGGTAGGGACGAGTCGCCCCCGGCTCGTTCTCGTGACGGATTCGGCCCTCGTACCCGTTCTCGTGACGGATTCGGCCCCCATGGCGGCCGTTCGCGTCACGAGAACCGGTCGAAGGGCCGATCAGGTCACGAGTACTGCTCGCGGAGATCGTGCTTGAGCACCTTGCCGGCAGGGTTGCGCGGCAGCACATCGACGACCTCGAGCTGCTCCGGCACCTTCTGCTTGGCGAGTCCAGCACCGGTGAGGAACTCGAACAGCTCGGCGAGCGTCGGCGGGTCGGCGCCCTCGACCGCAACCACCACCGCGCAGGCGCGCTCCCCCGTCTTCGGGTCCGGGAGCCCGATCACCGCGGCGTCGGCGATCTGCGGGTGCGTGAAGAGCAGGTCCTCGAGCTCCTTGGCGGAGATGTTCTCGCCGTGACGGATGATGATGTCCTTCACGCGCCCGGTGATCCGGACGTGCGAGCCTTCCGGGTCCATCACCCCGAGGTCGCCGGTGCGGAACCACCCGTCCTCGTCGAACGCGGCCGCGTCGAGTGACGAGTCGAGGTAGCCCTTGCAGATCTGCGGACCCTTGGCTCGGATCTCACCTTCTGTCCCGATCCCGACCTCGGTCCCGTCGAGCGCGACGAAGCGCAGCTCGACACCGGGGGTGGGCGGGCCTTCGGTCTCGGCGAGCTGGACGTCGGAGTCGCGCACCGAGTTCATCGTGAGGATCGGTGCCTCGGTGAGCCCGTACCCCGACACCACGCCGACACCACCGAGCTCCTCGCGCACCTCGTAGTGCAGCTGCGGCGGCTTCGGCGCGCCGCCGCCCGGGTACGCGCGCACGTCGGGGAACAGCGGCAGATCGGGCTGCAACCGCTGTGCCGCGAGGTACGCCATGTGGAACGGGGTCCCCGCGCCGGCGAGCGTCAGGTCCTCACGCTGGAGCACCGGGATCGTCGTCTGGGGCACGAACGCCTCGACGAACACGCAGCGGCATCCCGTCATCAGCATCGTGTAGAGCCAGCCGATGCCACCGATGTGCGTGAACGGGAAGACCATCGCCGCGACGTCCTCGTCGGTGATCTCGAGCGCCTCGATCATCCCGACGGCCGATGCCTTGACCGTGAGGTCGGTGTGACGGGCGCCCTTCGGGTCAGCCGTGGATCTTCTACACGTCGGGCACCACGGCT
>JBKJJI010000029.1:0-5154 GCA_046598115.1 Acidimicrobiia bacterium
GGAGGAGCCGCGATGGCGCTCGTGTACGCACCGCGCGCGAGCACCCGCGACGTGGACGCGACGTATCAGCCGATCGAAGAGGTCGAGGCTGCCGGCGCGGCCGTGGGTGAACGCCACGGGTACCCGCCTGGTTGGATCAACGACGACGTGGCGCAGTTCTCCCCACCCGGCGGCAAGTTGGAGCCCGCCATCCTGATCGACCGCGACGGGGTGACGATCTGTGTTGCCGGGCCACATCACATGCTGGCGATGAAGCTCCGGGCTGCGCGTGGACGTCGCGACGAGGCCGACATCGAAGCACTTCTCGACCGCGGTGAGATCCGGAGCCTCGCAACAGCCCAGGCGTTGTTCGAGGAGTACTACCCGGACTTCGAGCTGAGCGAGCTCGCCGTCGCCGTCGTCCGGCGACACGTCGAAGCCTGACCGACGCGGCCTTCCCTCAGCGCCCAGCCGAGGTTGCAGGCTCTTACTGATCGAGGTCGCTAGGGACCGAGCGCTCCGATGGGTGCGACGCGGATTCCGTCATCGCGGATGTATCCGAAACCGGTTCCCGAGATGACGATGAGCGTCTCGGGTTCGCCGCACTTGTCTGTGTCGACAAGACCCGCGAACTTCCTGAGCGTTGCGGCACCTTCATCAACAAGATCTGCGGCAAGCTTGATCTCGATTGCCGCCCATCGCCCGTCGGCGAGCTGCACGATGGCGTCGACCTCGAGACCAGTGTTGTCGCGGTAGTGGAAGATCTGGCCGTCGAGTGGTTGAGCAAAGACCCGGAGATCGCGCACGACGAGGGATTCGAAGAGCAGGCCGAGAAGATTCAGGTCGCGCAGCAGTCGCTCCGGGCTCCCGGCCATCGCGGCGACGGCTAGAGCAGGGTCGACGAAGTGTCGTTTCGCGGAGGAGCGGAGGATTGCCCTGGAGCGCATGTGCGGCGCCCACGCAGGCTGATCCTCGATGACCATCAGGCGCTCGAGGATCTGCAGGTACTCAGCCACGGTTGTGCGGGAAAGCGGGCCTTCAGCGCCGCCGGCGTCGGTCGCGAGGACGGTGATGGCTACTTCGGTCGAGACGTTGCGAGCGAGAGACTTCAGCAGTTGGCCGATCTTCGCGGGATCACGTCGTGGCCCAGCGATGCGTTCCACGTCGACTTCGCGAATCTGATCGAGATAGGCGCGCATGGCGCGCGCCGCGTCGGCGACCGAGTAACCCTGCATGGCTGGCCATCCGCCTGCGGTGATGAGATCCGCGAGGTTTCGTACAGAGAGCCCAGGGTCAGCGCTGCGCTGCGCTTGTCCTTCCATCAGTGCAGCGAATGAGACCCGACCGTTGCTCTTGCCGGCCTCGAAGAGCGTCATCGGGCGCATCCGAAGGAATGAGAAGCGCCCTGCACCGGTGTGCCGTCTGACGTCGTCGTTCGGCACCGATGAGCCGGTGAGGATGAACTGGCCGGGGTCGGGACGGTCGTCTACGAGGCGCCGGACGTGGTTCCAGACTTTGGGCTCGATCTGCCATTCGTCGATCAACCGGGGTGTGGCTCCATCGAGGACAAGAGATGGGTCCACGGAGAGGGCTTGGCGGGCCCCTTCGTCGACGTCGAGGAGGACAGAGCTCGCAGCGATCTGGCGTGCAGTCTCGGTCTTGCCGCACGCCTTGGGGCCTTCGATCACGACGGCTCCGGCTGCTCGTAGCCTTTGCTGGAGCTCGTTGTCGACCACTCGGGTTTGGTACGTCATCGCAGCTGCCTCTCGAACCTGAAGGTCAGTGATCAGATTGCAACAGCAAGACTGAGCAATTTATAGTCATTTGGCTATGCAGTTTATAGGCTTTAGGCAGATCAGAGGCCTCCTTCGGCAGCACACACAGAGGCCGTTCGGTGTTCGGTTGTTGCCGAACACCAAACGGTCTATGCTGGGGGCATGAGAACAGCCAGGGACGAACTTGCTGCCGACGCGGCTGAAGCGTTGCTCGAGGCTCTCCGTGAGCTCGGAGTCGCGGAGCAAGGACGATCCGAGCACGGCGCGACGCCGGACGTGGTCGTCACCCGCCCAGATGGCTCGCAGCTGGCCTTCGAGGTGAAAGCCAGTGCCGTGCCGACGCCGGCCCAGGTGCAGCGCCTGACCGTTGCCGGTCCGTCCCGTGATGCCGATCTCGGGGTGGTCGTGGGGGACGAACTCTCGCTCACCGTTCGGCGCGCCTTGGAGGAGCGCGGTTGGGGCTGGCTCGATCGACGCGGCCATCTCCAGCTGCGCCTGCCCGACCGAGGTGTGGTCATCGATGCCGACGTTCGACCTGCTGCTCGGGCGCGGTCCGTCAGAAGCCAGGCGTCGTCGGTACGGGGGAGAGGCGGGCTTGCGTTCGCCTTCGCAGCACTCATGCACCCCGACGAGGTTCCATCGGTGCGCGCGGTCGCGCGGGCGAATGGTCTTGCCCCATCGTCGGTGTCAGATGGCCGCAAGGCGTTGCTGTCCGCGTCCCTGCTGCGTCGAGACGGGACCGCCTTGGTTCCGGAGCTCTTCTGGGCTCTCGAAGAGGCCTGGCGACCGCAATTCGTGGCTCTCGATCGGTACCCACATCCGGACGTCGACGACGCTGTGCGTCTGGACATCGGCATGGGCGACGCGAAACGCCCGGGCTGGGCCTTGACCGACACGCTCGCGGCCATCGCGTGGGGCGCGCCATTAGTCGCGCAGGGTTCGTATCCACCGGAGTTCTACGTTCCATCTCCGCAGTCCTTGCGACGTGCCGTCGCGATCCTCGGCGAGGCGCGCAGCTTCGACCAGCGCGGCGCTTCCATCGCAGTTGCACCGCTCACCGTTGTGAGTGCGCCGCGGTTCGACCATGGCCGCGAGTGGTACTTGGCCCATCCGCTCGCCGTCGCACTCGATCTCGCTCACGACCCATCCCGAGGCCGCGAGGCACTCGACGCGTGGGACCCGCAGGGAGTGCCGGGCTTCCGGCGCGTCTGGTGAGCGGCATGGCGGACGTCTCGATCGAGGGCGACCCCGACGGCGTCGTCGCGAGGTTGGTGAGCACACTCAATAACCTGCCGGAGACGATGCCCGACTACGTCCTGGTCGGCGGGCTGGCAGTGATCGCTCGCCTCGCCGGAGCGCACCGAGTCACGCGAGACGTCGACGCCGTTGCTTGGTCGCCGGACGGGACGAACGACGCCGCGGTCGAGGTGCTCATCGATGCGGGCGCCGAACGAACGAAGAACGGCGCCCGCTTCGAAGGCGTCGAGATCGATGTCATCGCGACGGGCGACTTCGCCGAGGAGGACGTTGCGTCGCTCGACGAGCACGACCGCGCCTTCATCACTAGCCACCGGTGGGCCTTCGACTCTGCCGAGCGAACACGCATCGTCGTGTCCGCTGATAACGAAGTCATGGCCAGTTCGACGACGTCGCTCGCCACACCTTCGGCGTTGATCGCGATGAAGCTGGGTGCCATCCCTCGTCGCAAGCTCGCGAACCTGGCGAAGCGGGCCTCGGACCTCTACGACATCTACCGACTGACCCAGGTGTTCAACGCACGCGGCGAGCTCGCCGCGGCGCTGAGTCGAGCGCCGCTCGAGATCGGTCCGTGGTGCCGCGACCAGCTCGCCACGCTCCTCGTCGACGACGCAGAACGTTCGTCGCTCTGGCTCATGACCGAAGGCTCGGCGGCAATGCAAGCCGTGAACGCAGACGACCTTCGAGCCGTGGGTGAGATCCTTGTGGAAGACATGAATCGCCCCGTAGACGACTCTGACGCGTGATGAATCTTCTGCGTAAGAGGTTTCGGCCGCATACAAGGAGGAGGTCGGGGGTTCGAGCCCCTCAGCGCCCACGCGAACATGCAGGGTTCCGGCCATCGCCGCTGCGGCCAACCCTGCGAGGCCATCGTTCACCGTTGGGGGCCGCAAGATCCTGTTACCGTCCCCGCACGCTTCGAGGGGGAACGCGATGTCCGTTCGTGCAGCAGTGAAGTCGGGGGTGCTCGCCGCGGTGGTGATCGCCACCATGGGGCTGACCGGGGTGGCGGTGCCCGCCCAGGAAGAGGACCCGGAGGCGGGGGAGATCGGGGTCACCGCGAAGGAGCTCCGCATCGCCGTCGTCGCCGACGTCGAAAACCCGCTCTCACCAGGGCAGTTCCAGAGCCAGGTCGACGCCGTGCAGGGCTATGCGAAGTACGTGAACGCACGCGGCGGCATCGCGGAGCGCAAGCTGGTCGTCGACTTCATCGACTCGAAGCTCAACGCCGACGAGTCGCGCAACGCCACCATCACGGCGTGTGCGAACGACTTCGCCATGGTCGGCACCGCGGTCGTGTTCATGAACAACGTCGACGACCTGGTCGAGTGTCCCGACTCCACCGGAGCCGCGACCGGGTTGCCCGACATCAACACGTTCACCCAGGAGCTCGTGCACCAGTGCTCACCGGTCTCGTACTCGGTGAGCCCACCCCAGCTGGATTGCACGACCAAGGACGACCCGCTCAAGACCTACCGGGCCTCGTTGGGTCAGATCCGCTACTACGTCTCGAAGCACAAGAACCTCCACGGCATGTGCGTCGGACCCTCGGACCTGAAGTCAACGGAGACGACGGGCCAGGTCCACTGCAGGGCGGTGCGGGAACTCGGGATCCCCCACGACGGCGACGGCTTCACCGGCGTGTCGGCCCGCGCGCCGCAGAGCGCACTCACGCCGTTCGTGGCAACCGCGAAGTCGGAGGGGTCGACCTACATCTACGCACTCGCGGGCTACCAGCAGGTCATCTCGCTCCGCAAGGAGGCCAAGCTCCAAGGCGTCACCAACGTCGAGGTCTGGGACTGCTCGCGCTCCTGCTACAGCGAGGACTTCCTCGCCGCGGGCGCCGATGTCGAGGGCCAGTACGTCTTCATGAACACGCTCCCGCTCGACGAGACGAAGAGCAACAAGACGCTTCGGAGCTACATCAAGGCCGTGGGTGCCGATCAGGCCGACGCGTTCGGTGCGACCGGGTGGGCTGCATCGATCCTCTTCCACGAGGCCGTCGACGCGATCGTCGCCCGGGATGGCGTCAATGGGCTGACGCGGGCGAAGCTCCTCGACCAGCTGTCGAAGACGAAGGACTTCGACGCGGGCGGGCTGCTCGCGACGACCGACATCGGCGCCAAGGCGCCGAGCAACTGCT
>JBKJJI010000061.1:0-3395 GCA_046598115.1 Acidimicrobiia bacterium
GACACTGGCGCGAAGCCGTTGGCGCTCGCGCACGGCGACGAGACGGTCACGGAGGGTCTCGACGGGCTGCGCGAGCGACTCGCCGAGTACCACGAGCTCGGCGCCCGGTTTGCCAAATGGCGGGCCACGTACACGATCACCGACGATCTCCCGTCGCGCTACTGCTACGAGGCCAACGCGCACGCACTCGCCCGCTACGCGGCGCTGTGCCAGGAGGCAGGGATCGTCCCGATCGTGGAGCCCGAGGTCTACATGGAGGGCACGCACACGATCGACCGGGCGAGCGACGTCACCGCCGAGGCCCAGGCCGAGCTGTTCCACGAGCTACACCGCCAGCACGTGATGTTCGAAGGCGTCCTGCTCAAGCCCAACATGGTGCTCTCCGGTTACGACGCGAAGACCCAGGCGTCCGACGCCGAGGTCGCCGAGAAGACGATCCGCTGCTTCCGCTGGACGGTGCCCGCCGCAATCCCCGGCATCGTGTTCCTCTCTGGCGGCCAGTCCGACGAGCAGGCGACGAGCCGGCTCAACGAGATGAACGCCATGGGTCCGCTCCCGTGGGAGCTGTCGTTTTCGTACGGGCGGGCGCTCCAGGCCCCGGCGCTGAAGGCGTGGCAGGGCAAGCCCGAGAACGTCGCCGCCGCCCAGGCCGCGTTCGGGCACCGCGCCAAGCTCAACGGCGCCGCGCGCTCGGGCTCCTACACCGCCGCGATGGAACAGGCGGCGTAGTTCTTGCCTCCGCCTCTCGCTTTGGCGTCGAGAAGGTACGCCTGAGCCGGGTCTATCGACGCCAAAGCGGTGGGGTGGGGTGGGGGTGGGGTCAGGCGTCGTCGTCGTCGGGCTCGTTCGGGTCGACCTCGAATCCGGCGTCGGCGAGTCGTGCGAGGAGCCGATCGCGCACGGAGTCGCCGGGCTTGCGGGCGCGCTCGCCGAGGATGCGCCAGCCGTGGCGCGACGAGTACAGCAGCGGCGGCTCCTTGAGCCGGCCGTACCCGTACGCGGTGACCTCGGCGAAGAACAGCTCGTGGTCGCGCATCGGCTTGCGCTCGAACGTCTCGCAGCGCAGCCACGCGACGCAGTCGGCAACGACCGGTAGCCCGTCGATCTCCTCGAGGTACTCCTCGGCGACGTAGCGGAACCGCCGCCCCGGGTACGAGAAGTACTGCCCCTGGTCGACCTGGTCGCCGCCGAGGATCGACACGCTGAACACGCCGCTCTCGGCGATCAGCGGGTGGGTGTCGTGCTTCGGTGAGACCGAGGCCATCACCACCGGCTCTTCGAACGCGACCTGGCTCACCCAGTGCGACGTGTACGCGCGTGTCACCCCGTCGTGGGACGCCGCGACGACCTGCACTCCCTTGACCATCTGGCCGAGGGCGCGCTTGAGCTTGGGGTCGATCAGGAGCCGAAGGTCTGGCTCGGGGTGGTGCCGCCGGCCGCCTTGGCCTCGTTGTACTTCTTGAGGACGCGGCGGTGCTGGCGGGCACCGGGGCGGAACCAGCCGCCGGTGCGGATCTTCTTCACCCGCTTCTCGAGCTCCTTGAGCCGATCGAACAGGTCGTCCTCGGCCTGGGCGTTGGCGACCTTGTCGAAGCGCTCGTGGACGTCGTCGAAGCGACGGGTCACCTGTCCGAACTCGTCGTCGAGACGCTTCTTCCAGTGTGCGAGATCGTCGGCCATGGGTGGATCCTCTCGGAGAGGTGCTGCGATGGGGCACCGGATGCGGTGCGCCCCGTGAATCTAGATGCTCCGGCGCGCTTTGGCGTCGCAGAGGTGGTCTCCAGGACCCCTCCTCGACGCCAAAGCGGTGGGGGACGGGAATCGAACACCTGTACGGTCGCTGACGACCGGCGACCTACGATGGCCGGACCATGGCTGATCCCTTCGTCGACGCGGCTCCCATCGGTGAAGCGCCACCGCAATGGGACGGCGACGACGGACCGCCGCCCGAGCGACGCGGCGTCGACCAGGCCCAGGTCGACGCGCTCCTCAGCGGGCTCAACCCCGTACAGCGCGAGGCCGCGACCGCGCCCGACGGGCCGGTGCTCATCGTCGCCGGCGCGGGGTCGGGCAAGACCCGGGTGCTCACCCACCGGATTGCCTTCCTGATCGCGACGCGCCGGGTCTCGCCCTTCGGGCTGCTCGCGATCACGTTCACGAACAAGGCCGCGGGCGAGATGAAGGAGCGGGTCGGTGAGCTCGTCGGCCCGGTCGCGCAGCGCATGTGGGTGAGCACGTTCCACTCGGCGTGCGCCCGCATCCTGCGCCGGGAGGCGACCCGCCTCGGGCTGCGACCGCAGTTCTCGATCTACGACCAGTCGGATGCGGTGCGCCTCACCGACTACGTGCGCCGCGACCTCAACCTCGACCCGAAGCGCTTTCCGCCTCGCCAGCTCCACGCCCGCATCTCGGCGATGAAGAACGAGCTGATCACGCCCGCGATGGCGCTCGAGCGCGCGGCCTCGCCCCCCGAACGCCGCATCGCCGATGTGTACGCCGAGTACCAGAAGCGCCTCCTCGACGCGTCGGCCGTCGACTTCGACGACCTCCTCGGCCTCGTCGTGAAGCTCTTCCGCGAGCACCCCGACGCCCTGGCCCGCTGGCAGCACCGCTTCCGCTACCTGCTCGTCGACGAGTTCCAGGACACCAACCTCGCCCAGTGGGAGATGGTGCGGATGCTCGGCGAGACGCACCGCAACGTGACGGTGGTCGGCGACACCGACCAGAGCGTGTATCGCTTCCGCGGAGCCGATTACCGGAACCTGCTGCGTTTCGAGGAGGTGTTCCCCGAGGCGTCGGTCGTGGTGATGGAGCAGAACTACCGCTCCACGCAGCGCATCCTCGACGCGGCGAACGCGGTCATCGCCAACAACGCGGCCCGCAAGCCCAAGCACCTCTGGACGGAGGAGGTCGCGGGCGAGCTGCTCACCCGCTACCAGGCCGAGGACGAGCGCGACGAGGCCTCGTTCATCACCCACGAGGTGACACGCCTCACCGACACCGAGGGTCAGCAGTTCCGCGACATCGCCGTCTTCTACCGGACGAACGCGCAGAGCCGCGTGATCGAGGAGTCGTTCGTGCGGACGGGGATCCCGTACCGCGTGGTGGGTGGCACGAAGTTCTACGACCGACGCGAGGTGAAGGACGCGCTCGGGTACCTGCGCGCACTCGTGAACCCCGACGACGAGGTGAGCTGGAAGCGGATCGTCAACACGCCCAAGCGCGGCGTCGGCGACACGTCGGTCGGCAAGGTCGAGGCCTACGGGCAGGGTGCGCACCTCACGTTCCGCGACGCACTCGGTGAGGCGGCGGCGGCCGGTGTGAGTGGCAAGGCACTGGGCGGAATCCGCGACCTGCTCGAGCTCATGGTCGCGTTCGAGGGGTTCACCTCCGAC
>JBKJJI010000140.1:0-3210 GCA_046598115.1 Acidimicrobiia bacterium
GAACGACCCCCAATCGACCGCGTCGTCGTCCCAGCAGGCGGTGACCCCCTGCACGCCCCGCGCGGCCATCGCGTCCAGCAGTGGGGGCAGGTCGGCGTCGGTCGATGCGGCGACGCGTGCGGTGACGAGCGCGACATCAGGCACCGTGCGCACGGTACTCGGGCCCCCGCATAGGGTGCCCGCCGTGACCGAGATCTCCGACGCCCGCCTCGATGCTGCGGCTGCGTTGCGCGAGCTCGCGGACGCGTTCGTCGCGCACGACGCCGACGAGGCCACGCTCGCGCGCGTCGAGACGGCGGCGCGGGACTTGACACCCGAGCTCAAGCGGGGCGCGCGACGCAAGCGCGTCGCGCCGAGCTTCGGCGAGATCGCGTCCGGGGTCCCGACCGGCGACGCCGCTCGGCGACACGCCATGGCCGACCGGGCCGTGGCCGGTGTGGCGAACCCCACCGCCGTCGAGATCACCACGACCCACGACGGCGCCGAGGTGATCGCGAGCGTTCGGTTCGGCAAGGCGTTCGAAGGAGCACCGGGACGTGTGCACGGCGGGATGGTGGGCGCGGTCTTCGACGACGTGACCGGCTTCGTGCTCGCCTATGTCGGCAAGCCCGGGTTCACCGGCCGCCTCACGGTGACGTACCGGGCGCCGGTGCCGATCGAGACGACCGTCGAGTTCCGGGCCCGCTTGCGGGAGGAGGTCGGGCGCAAGCTCACGGTCGTCGCCGAAGCGCGCCTCGGCGACAAGCTCCTCGCGACCGCTGATGCGATGTTCGTCCTCGTGGATCCGGCGCACTTCGCTACCCACGCAGCCGATCTGCTGGCACGCGAGGAGGACTGATCGGGTCGTGCCCGCTACCAGGCCGCCGGGTCGGCGCCGGGTGCCGGTGGTGGCCGGTCCCAGTGCGGCCGCACGCCGCTGACGTCGCCCACGGCGCGCACATGGGTGAGCACACCGGAGTGCGACGGGTCATCGACGAGCAGGTCGGTCAGCATCTCGGCCGCAGGCGCCGGTGTCCCGAGCCCGGCGACGCGTCCGAGCGACTCGAGCCACGCGGCGGTTCGGGCGAGCGACACCCGGGCGTGCCACGAGCCGCCCTCCCGACGCTGCCGACGGAGTGCGGCGATCGCGCCCAGCGCGGCGAGCCAGCCCGAGCCGTGGTCGAGCAGCTGGCACGGCAGCGCGACCGGACGCTCGACCCCGTGGGCCAGCGCCTGCTCGTGCGCGATCCCCGAGGCGAGCTGCACCAGGCTGTCGAAGCCGCGTCGGTCGGCCCAGGGGCCGTCCTCGCCGTAGGCGCTGAGCGACACCACGACCACACCGGGCGAAGCTGCGGCAAGGACGCGGGGTCCGAAGCCCATCCCCGTGAGCGCGCCGGGGCGGTACGACTGCACGACGACGTCGGCGTCGCGGACGAGGGCGAGGAACTGCTCCCGGTCGTCGTCGGCGCGCAGGTCGAGGGTGCACCACCGCTTGCCGAAACCGGTATCGAGGTCGAGGATCTCGAACGTCGGGAGGTGTGCGGCCCCGACGCGCAGCACGTCCGCGCCGTGCGACGCGAGCACGCGGCCGCAGACCGGCCCCGCGATCACGCGGGTCAGGTCGAGGACGCGGACCCCCTCGAGCGGTCGAGCGCCGGGCGCGAAGGGCCGGGTGGTCGCCGCGTCGATCGGGTCGATCGCGACGACGGGGAGCGCGGCGACCGCGGCGCCCTGGGGATGGTCACGCCAGTCGTTGAGGGAGCGCAGCTCGGACGCGCAGCCACCGGCGGCCATGACCGACTCGACGATGTCGTGCCGGTTGCGACGAGCGACCGTCGTCGCGATGGCGTCCTTGTCGGCTGCGTCATCAGGCCGAGCGCGCGCAGCGCCGCCGCCTGGTGGTGCGCGAAGTTGCAGTGGAGCCGAACCCAACCGTCGGCGCTCGGGTAGTCGCCGGAGAGGTCGGCCCACAGCGTCGGCGCCTCGCCGTCGATCCGGAGGAGCTGTTCGCTGCGGAACGCGGTCGTCGCCTCGCGCACGTCGGTGCGGGCTTCGGGCGCCGGCCCGCCCCGATCGTGCCACGTCGCCGCGACTGCGAGGGTCGTCGCGCCGACGACGGCCGAGGCGGCAGTGCCCACCCGGAACACCGACGAGAGGACCGGGTCTTCGCCCTCGATCGTGAGCCCGTCGAGTTGGTCGGGCGCACCGCCGACGCCGGTCCAGAGGTCGGCCGCCGACGCGAGTGGCGAGATCGGTGTCAAGGCTGGCGGAACGCGGGGCTTCCCGAGTCGGCCGGGATCTCGTCGAGTGGCCGGGCAACTTCTTCGACGAGCGGCCCCACGCGCGCGCCGATCGGACCGAGTGCGTCGAGGTCGAAGTCGTAGACGCCCGCGATCGTGCCGCTCGTGACCTGGCGCACATCGTCGGGATCCCAGTCGGAGAACGCGAGCCGCAAGCCCTCGGTCGTATAGGGGTATGTGCTCTCGTGGTGGGGGTAGTCGCTGCCCCACATGACCCGGTCGAGCCCGAGCGTGCGCATCGCCTTCGCCTCCGACGGGCTCGGGAAGCTCACCCCGACGTAGCAGTTGTGGGCGAAGTACTCCGACGGACGCAGCGGGAGGATCTGGTCCTCGGCGTAGTTGATCTCGCCGATGCGCCCCGTCTTCATCTGCGCGTGGAAGGCATCGAGGCCCTTGAGCATCGGCGGGATCCACGCGCAGCCCTGCTCGGTCATCACGAACTTCAGCCGGGGGTGACGTTCGAACACGCCGCCGATCACGAGGTGGGCGAGCGGCCGGTGCGAGTACCACTGCGTCTCGGCGATCCAGAGGAACATCGAGAACGAGTGCTTCCCGTAGTCGGGCGAGCCCTGGCCAGAGTGGTGCGTGAGGGGCACGTCGAGGTCCTCGCAGGCCGACCAGAGCGGGTCGTAGCAGGGGTCGAACAGCGGCGGGAGGTCGGAGTCGTCGGGACGGCCTGGGAGCAGGGCGCCGCCGCGGAGGCCGTGCTCCTTGATGTAGGTGACGTCGGCGATCGCATCGTCGACGTCGTTGAGGAAGATCTGCCCCACGCCGGCGCGCCGTTCGGGGAACTCCGAGCAGAAGTCGGCGAGCCAACGGTTGTGGGCGCGGATCCCGGCCAGGCGCAGCCGGTACTCCTCGGCGTTGGGTGGTCGTGCGATCACGGCACCGGTGGGGAAGAACGGGGGCACCGTGTTCGGGAAGAGGACTT
>JBKJJI010000161.1:0-3873 GCA_046598115.1 Acidimicrobiia bacterium
GCTTCAACTGGGACGCCCGCGTGCTCGACGACACCCTGCAGTCTGCGGTGCCCGATCGCCCGTGCACCGTGCAGCGGAGTCGCCTGACCCGGATGCAAGGCCTGGCCGACGTCGCGAGTGTCTGCTCGATCAGAGTGTCGCTCGGAGGTCGGACTGTGGTGGCCTTCGGCATCCAGCCCCTGCGCGGAACGGTCGAGCCGACGATCGTCGACGGGCGAGCCCCTCGAACCCGTCACGAGGCCGCCTTGGGCGCAGGCACGCTCTCGGCCCTCGGCCGCGAAATCGGCGATCGGGTACGCGGGGTGGGACCCAACGGCCCGGTTGATGTTCGGATCGTGGGGGTCGCGGCGGCGCCGCGCTTCGACGACCCGTTCTCCGACCCCGTGCCCGTCGATGACGTCGCGTTCTTCACCTCGGCCGGCCTCGACACGTTGGACGACCCGACCGACACGGACGCGAGTCAAGAGCTTCTGGTGCGCGTCGCGCCGGGCGCGGATCGCGATGCAGTGCTCGGACGGCTGGAGCGACTCCGGGGAGTCTCGAACTACAGCAACGCTCCCGGCGTGAGTCGGGCACTGGTCCCGTTCGAGGTGGAGCGCCTCGCCCAGATCGACGCGCTGCCGGTCGTCCTCGCTGCGTTCCTCGCCCTGCTCGGGGTCGTGACGGTCGGGTTCGTGCTCGCGTCGTCGGTTCGTCGGAGACGCCGCGAGCTCGCAGTCCTGAAGACTCTCGGCTTCTCGCGCCGGCAGGTCTCCACCACGATCGCGTGGCAGGCGACGACGATGGCCGCGGTCGGGGTGCTCGTCGGCATCCCACTCGGGGTCATCGTCGGTCGCGCCGTGTGGCGGGCCGTCGCATCCGACATCGGGGTGGTGTCGACACCCGAGATCCCATTCGGGGTGCTCGTCGCGACGATGGGCGCGACCGTTGTGCTTGCGAACCTCGTCGCTGCCGTCCCCGCCTGGGCTGCCGCGCGGACACGACCTGCAACCGTTCTGCGTTCTGAATAGTCCGGCGTTCTGAAGAGCGAAGAGAGAATCGAGCCAGCGTGACGACCAACCTCACCCCAATTGAGCCGCTCGAGATCGCGGGCATCCGCGACCACGTGCGTGAGCGCCGGTCGGCACCCACGGGATCGGCGTGGCTCGCACTCGTGGCCGCGTTGGTCGTCTCGGCCGTCACGATCTACGCGACCGCGCTCGAGACCACCGAGCGTGTCGGTCCGGGGCGGACGCTGTGCGCCGTGTTGATCGTGCTCTGGTGCGCGTCGAGTGGCGCTGTGGCCGTGCGGCGGCCCGGAGAGCCGCTGTCATGGGTCATGCTTGCCGGCGCCGCGTCCGCCGTGATCGCGCTGGTCGGAACCACACATCTGGGCCGAGACCTGGGCCCGGGCAGCGCCCGCGATGCGGCGTTCGCGGCGCGTGCGTTCGGCGTCGCGATGCTCCCCGCGCTGGCCCTCCACGGCGTGCTCGGAATCCCCGATGGTCGGCTGCGGTCGCTCGGACGTCGGCTGTGGGTCGGGGTCGCGTACGCCGCGTCGCTCGTGGTCGGCCTGATCCTCTTCGCCGATCGCCCCGACCTCGGTCTCCTTCCGGTCGTCGCAGTGTTCGCCGCCGTGGCGGTGGTCGGGGTCATCGGGTTCCTCGGCCGTGGCAGCAGCGCGCCGCTCACCGAGCGACCCCGGTTCCAATGGCCTGCGTGGGCAGCGACCGTCGCCGCAGCGGTCGGCCTCGGCGCGGCGATCCTGAATGCGCTGGTCGACTGGCCCGGACCCGTGCTCGCCGTCGCGGTCGGGGCGTCCGGTCTCGTGCCCATCGCCCTCGCGGTCGCCGCGTCGGATCGCGTCGCGGTCCGGATCGATCGTCTGCTCGTGAACACCATCGTGCTCGCCGGACTGATCGGCCTGGTCGGCTTCTCCTACCTCCTGATCGTCCTCGGTCTGGGACGCACGCCGACGGGGAGCGAGCGGGTGCTGCTCGGTCTCTCGATGCTGGCTGCTGCGGTGGCGGCGCTGCTGTGGGTGCCGGCCCGTGAGCGCCTGACCGAGTTCGCGACCCAGCGGGTCTACGGGGAACGCCATGCGCCCGACGAGGCGCTGCGCACCTTCGGGAGCCGACTCACGCGCGCCCTGCCGCTCGACGAGCTCCTGCTGCAGCTCGCAGAGTCGCTGCAGAAGACCATGGGGCTCGAGCGCGCCGAGGTGTGGACGCGCAGCGCGGGTGGCGGGCTCGAACGGGCGGTGTCGGTCCCCGACCGCGGACCGGCGCATCTCACCCTCGGTGTCGAGGACGAGCCCGTCGTCGCCCGCGCCGGCGTCTCCGGTCCGGCGTGGATCCGGGTCTGGCTGCCGGCGCTGCTCGCGGACCTCGACGAGGAGCCCATCGTGCGTGTCGCCCCGATCACGAACTCGGGCGAGCTCCTCGGCCTCATCGTCGTCAGGCGCCCCGAGGGGGCACCCCGATTCGAGGAAGCAGACGACCAGGCGCTCACAGAGCTCGCACGCCAGGTCGGTCTGGCACTCCACAACGTCAGGCTCGACTCGGCGTTGCAGGAGTCGCTCGACGAGGTTCGTCGCCAGGCCGACGAGCTGCGGGCATCTCGAGTGCGGATCGTCGAGGCGGGCGATGCCCAGCGGCGACGCATCGAGCGCGATCTCCACGACGGCGCCCAACAGCATCTGGTCGCGCTCGCGGTCAACGTTCGACTCGCCCGCCAGCTCGCCGACCGCGATCCGGAGCAGGCGAAGGTGATGCTCGACGACCTCGGCACCGAGCTCCAGGAGGCGGTGCAGGAGCTCCGGAGCCTGGCGCACGGGATCTACCCACCCCTGCTCGCCGAACGTGGACTGCCCGATGCCCTCGGAGCGGCGGCCGGGCGCGCCGCTCTCCCAACCGTGGTGGATGCCGAGGGGATCGGTCGCTACCCGCAGCTGCTCGAGGCCGCCGTGTACTTCTGTTGCCTCGAGGCGTTGCAGAACTCGGGCAAGCACGCCGGCGACGGCGCGCAGGCCACGATCACCTTGCGTGAGGACGAGGGGGCACTCCTCGTCGAGATGGCCGACGACGGCACGGGGTTCGATCCCGGCACCGGTGCCGCGGGCGGTCACGGCTTCGTGAACATGGCCGACCGCGTCGGCGCCATCGGCGGGACCCTGGCGGTCGACTCCGCTCCGGGGGCCGGGACTCGGATCTCGGCCCGGATCCCGCTGTCGGGCTGAGCATCGGTCGGCCGAGAGGCGAGGCGGTCATTCGGCGCGGAGTGCGGGCGCCGCCTGCGTGCGCCCGGCCGCCCAGGCGGGCGCCGCGGCGACGAGGTTGGTGAGGACCACGACGAGGCCGATCACGACTGCGAACGGTGCGAAGGGGACCGCAGACACGTGCGGGACGCCGAGCGCATCGGCGAACGTCGTCCACGCGAGGCGCCCCGCGAGCACGCCGATGGGGAGCCCGACGGCGAGCGCGATTGCCACGATGGTGGTGGCCTGGACCGCGACCGCGGTCGAGATCTGCCGTCGGACGAAGCCGAGGGTCTTGAGGATCGCCAGGTCGCGTCGTCGTCTCCGGATGGTCGTGACCAGTGTCTGTGTGAGGGTCGCGCCGGCCATGAGGCCGAGGATCGCGCCCGCGACGATGGGGATGCTGTCGACGCGACCGAAGCTCACGAGATCGTCGGGCCGTTCGACGAGGTGTACGGGGAACGGCGAGACCGCACGGCGCAGTGCTGCGCCGGCCGCGCCGGCGTCGGCTTCCGACCGGAAGCGGACGAGGACCACGTTGCGCGGTGACTCGGTGAACTGTCGGAGCGCGGCGAAGGTGATCTGTGCGCCGGTCCCGAGCTGTCCGGAGTCACCGATGTTCGGGAAGACGGCCTCAC
>JBKJJI010000203.1:0-2730 GCA_046598115.1 Acidimicrobiia bacterium
GGGTGCGCCACGCCGGGTCGCAACGCGGGCGCTCGGCACGACGCGCGCCGCGCGGTTCCGGCGACGTCCGCGACGCACGCGTCGTGAGCATCGCCGGCCCTCGCGCGCTCGCTCCGCTTGAGTGGCGTGATCCTCGGTGCTACGTTCCGCCGCGTCTCGTCGAACCGGCCTCGACGCGGCGCTGCTTCCCCGCCGGGGTCCCGGCCCCATCGGCCGGGCACCATGCCCGAGGGGGAGTCCTGGCGCCCCCACCGTTCTCCACAACTGTGGACGTCACTGTGGACAACCTCGATCGGTCGGCCGGTCGCGGGGCACAAGCCCCGACGACCGACCCCCTCGACGACGACATCGCTGCGCGCATCTGGGAACAGGCAGCCCCTCGCGTCCGCTCCGAGCTCGCCGAGGCCACCTGGCACACCTGGTTCCAGGGCGTGACCCCGGTGCGCTTCGAGCACGACGTGCTCGTGCTCGCGGTCCCGAACCACCTCGCGGCCGAGCGGATCCGCTCGAGCTACCACTCCCTTCTCGACGATGCCCTCGGCCGGGCTGTCGGGCGGGAGATCGCGTTCGAGATCCTCGTCGACACCTCCGCCGGCCCCGACGACGGCGGGCCCACCGAGCCGACCCTGGAGGCCGCCGTCGAGGCCCAGGCGACCGTCGCCACGCCAAGCCCCGCACAGAGCGAGTCGATCTGGGCCTCGGGGACGCTCAACCCCCGGTACACCTTCGACCAGTTCGTGATCGGGGCGTCGAACCGGTTCGCCCACGCCGCCGCCCTGTCGGTCGCCGAGGCGCCGGCCCAGGCCTACAACCCCCTCTTCATCTACGGGCCGGCCGGGCTCGGCAAGACCCACCTCCTCCACGCCATCGGCCACTACGTCCGGAGCCTCTACCCGAAGAAGAGGGTTCGGTACGTCTCGACGGAGTCCTTCATGAACGACTTCGTCGAGGCCATCCGCGACCGGACCCGCATGCCCGTCTTCAAGCGCCGCTACCGCGAGCTCGACGTCCTGCTCATCGACGACATCCAGTTCCTCGAGCGCACCCAGGAGCTCCAGGAGGAGTTCTTCCACACGTTCAACCAGATCCACGGCGAGGGCGGCCAGATCGTCATCTCCTCGGACCGCTCCCCGAAGTCGATCGCGACCCTCGAGGACCGCCTGCGGAGCCGGTTCGAGTGGGGCCTTCTCACCGACGTGCAGCCGCCCGAGTTCGAGACCCGCCTGGCCATCCTCCGCAAGAAGGCCGAGGCAGAGCACCTCGGGGGCATCCCCGACGAAGTGCTGGGCTTCATCGCGAGCAACATCCAGGAGAACATCCGCGAGCTCGAAGGCGCGCTCATCCGGGTCGCGGCGTACTCCAGCCTGAACCGTGCCCCGCTCTCGGAGGAGATCGCCCGGTCTGTGCTGGCCGACCTCCTCCCGACCACCAAGCCGCGGGAGATCAACGCGAACCTCATCCTCGACGAGACCGCGAAGATGTTCGGCTGGACGGTCGAGGACCTCTGCGGGAAGAGCCGGCGGCGACCGCTCGTCACCGCCCGCCAGATCAGCATGTACGTCATGCGCGAGCTCACCGACTTCAGCTACCCCCGGATCGCGGAGGCGTTCGGGGGCCGCGACCACACCACGGTGATGTACGCCGTCGACAAGATCCGGACCCAGATGGCCGAGCGCCACACCACGTTCGAGCAGGTCAACGAGCTGATCGGCCGCGTCAGGCTCGGGAGCAGTGGATAATCCTGTGGATGACTGGGGATACGACCCGCGAACCGGGGACAACGAGGCCCAGCCTCCCCGCAACCCTGCCCGACCTGTGGACGAGTGGGGAGTGCCTGTGGACAACCGCGGCGCCCTGACCAGCGCAAACGTGGAGTTCTCCACGATCCCCAGGCCCTACTACGACTCCTACCTAATTCAATTACTAGAGCCCAGACCTGTGCACGGATCCTCGAGGAGGCTCGGCCCGTGAAATTCCGTTGTCAACGAGATGCGCTCGCCGAAGCGGTAGGGACGGCATATCGAGCCGTCGCCAGCCGGACCGGGGCGCTCCCAGTGCTGTCCGGGATCAAGGTGACCCTGAGCCCGGGCCAGGTCGAGTTCACCGGCTCCGACCTCGAGCTCACGATCCGCGTGCGGGTCCCGGCCGAGGTCGAGGGCGAAGGATCGGCGGTGTTGGTAGCGAGGCTCCTCGTCGACACGCTGGCGAAGCTCTCGTCCGACACCGTCACGGTCGAGATCGGCGACGAGCAGGCCAAGATCGAAGCCGGCCGGTTCCGTTCGGAGGTGCGCACCCTCGCGGCGAGCGACTTCCCGAGGTTGCACGAGACCGAGGGCGACGCGGTGCGGGTCGCCGGCGGGCCACTCGCGGAGGGGCTGCGCCAGGTCGTCCCCGCGGCGTCGAAGGACGACGCGCGGCCGATCCTCACCGGGGTCCTGATCACGGCGACGAGTGACGGGGTGCGCCTGGTCGCCACCGACTCCTACCGGCTCGCGGTGCGCGAGCTTCCCGGAGTGACCCTGCTGCCCGAGGGCCAGAAGGTGCTCGTGGGCGCCAAGGGGCTCGGGGAGCTCCAGCGCCTGCTCGGGGGCAGCGACGTCGACGTGTATCTCGGCGATCGCTACGTCACCTTCAAGCTCGAGGCCACCGAGCTCACGGCGCGCCTGATCGAGGGCGACTTCCCGAACTACCAGCAGCTCATCTTGTTCGGGTAGCCCGACGGGATGAGCT
>JBKJJI010000319.1:0-4324 GCA_046598115.1 Acidimicrobiia bacterium
GACGTCGGCGTGGCGGAGGCCGGCGATCGAACCGGGGAGCGGCGCCTTCCGGAGCACGCGCAGTGCCGCGCCGGCACCGATGTCGGCGATGTGCATGGAAGCAATCATCGTCTCGTCACCATCCCACATCCGCGGTCACGACGGCACGTGCCGTCCGGTCGCTACGGTGTCGCACGTGGTCGACGACTTGGCGGACCCGCGCCGGACCGAGCCTCCGTTCGTGCTCGGCGAGCGCCAGATGCTCGAGCGCTGGCTCGAGTTCCACCGCACGACGCTTGTGCTCAAGTGCGAGGGTCTCGATGACGCGGGTCGCAAGGCGCGGCCGATCGAGACGTCGAAGCTCTCGTTGCACGGGCTGCTCCGGCACATGGCCGAAGTCGAGCGCAACTGGTTCCAGCGAGTGCTGCGAGCAGATGCCGCGGCGCCGCCCATCTGGTACGACCCGGCGATCGACGACAGTGAGCTCGTCGCGCTCGACGACGCCGACTGGGAGTCCGACCTCTCCGCGTGGGAGGCGGAGTGTGCACACAGCCGGGATGCCGCGGCCGACCGCGCGCTCGATGATGCCGGGATCCGGCACGGGGAGCCGTGCACCCTCCGATGGATCTACGTCCACATGATCGAGGAGTACGCCCGACACAACGGGCATGCCGACCTGCTCCGAGAGCTGGTCGACGGCGCGGTGGGCTGGTAGGCGACTCGCGCGCGTCAAGGTGCCGGGTGGCCGTGGGCCGGGGCAGGGTCGGCCCATCGGCACACCCGGCTGACCTCGCGACGCGCATGCGGTGCACGCGCGAGGCCGAGGGGAACGGCAGTGCCATCCCCTCCAGGTGAGGATCGCACTTTCGGGTAGGAGGGTCCAGCAGTTCCTCGATCCACCCGCCCGGGAGGGTCCCGGTGGGCGTTCGGCTGGCCACGCCAGGTAGAACGGGCACCGTGCGCGGCACTGTCCACGCGCGAGGAGGCCACATGAGCATCGTCCGCATCAACGCCATCACCGTGCCTGCTGAGCGGGCCGAGGAGCTCGAGCGGCGCTTCGCCGCCCGCGCCGGCCAGGTCGGCTCTGCGCCGGGATTCGAGGCGTTCGAGCTCCTGCGCCCCACCGACGACAGGGACACGTACCTCGTGTACACGCGGTGGGAATCGGAGGACGCCTTCGACGCCTGGGCCAACAGCGAAGCGTTCGCGAAGGGCCACCGCGCCCACGCGACGGAAGGCCCCGTCAGCAACCAGAGCGCGCTGTGGGCGTTCGACGTCGTCCAGCGCGAGGATGCGGCACCGGCGTCCGCCATCTGATCGCCGGCTGCTCTCGTCCGTACCTGATCACCACAACTGGAGCCGCGACCGATGCGAGCGCTGCGCGACCTCCATGCCGCGTGGGGCTACGTCGCGATCGTCGCCAACGGGCTCGTGGGGGTCGCGGCACTCGTCGCCTGGCGGGTGGCGAAGACGCGCGGTCGTTGGCTCTGGATCTCGATCTTCGTCGCCGAGGCAGCGATGATGCTGCAGGTGTTCGGCGGTGTGGTCCTGATCGCGAGCGACGACTACACGGTGCCCCGGTTCCACATGTTCTACGGGTTCCTCGCGTTCCTCACCGTCGGGCTCGCCTACCAGTACCGCCAACAGATGCGTGGTCGTCGCGAGATGCTGTACGGACTCGCCGGTCTCTTCCTGATGGGGCTCGGACTCCGAGCCGTGCTCCAGGTCGGCTGACATGCCCGAACGGATCAGGGTGCTGCTGCTGTTCGGGGGGCGTTCCGCCGAGCACGACGTCTCGCGCACGAGCGCGGTCACGGTCGCGAGTGCGCTCGACCCCGACCGGTACGAAGTCGTGCCGGTGGGGATCACGAGAGAGGGAAGGTGGTTGCTCGCCGGCGAGGCGCGCGCCGCGTTGGCGGGTGCGCGCGATGCGATGCCCCAGGCGTTCACCGTGGAAGGGGAACCGGTCGGGGAAGTCGCCGACCCGGGACGTCGTTCGCTCGTCCCGCTCGACGCCAGCTCGCGCGCGCCGGGGGAGACCCCGTTCGACGTCGTGCTGCCGCTCCTGCACGGCCCCTACGGCGAGGACGGCACGATCCAGGGCCTCTTCGAGCTCGCGGGAGTGCCCTACGTCGGATCGGGCGTCGTCGGGTCGGCCGTCGCGATGGACAAGGTGATGATGAAGCGCGCGTTCGCCTCGGCGGGGCTCGACTCCGCGGCGTGGATGGCGTTCCGCGAAGGGCACGACGTCGGCGAGCTCCTCGCGTCGGTGGAAGCCCGGTTCGGGTACCCGTGCTTCGTGAAGCCCGCGAACCTCGGGTCGTCGGTGGGCGTCTCGCGGGCCCGCGATCGGGACGAGCTCGTGAGCGCGATCGAGCACGCATCGAGCTACGACGAGTGGATCCTCGTGGAGGAGGAGGTCGTCGGGCGCGAGATCGAGGTCGGCATCCTCGGCGACGACCCGCCGGCGGCATCGGTCCCGGGTGAGATCGTCCCGGGCGCCGAGTTCTACTCGTACGCCGACAAGTACGAGTCCGACGCCGCGCAGCTCCTGGTGCCGGCGCCACTCGACGGCGAGGAGACCGCTCGGGTGAGGGAGCTCGCGATCGCGGCGTTCGAGTCGTGCCGCTGCGAGGCGATGGCCCGGGTCGATTTCTTCTACGAGGAGCACCAACCCGACGGGCGCGCCGGCCGGGGTTTCCTCGTCAACGAGGTGAACACGATCCCGGGGTTCACCTCGATCTCGATGTATCCACGGCTGTGGGCCGAGTCGGGTCTCTCCTACTCGGAGCTGCTCGATCGCCTCATCGAGCTCGCGATCGCCCGCCACGAGCGCCGGGCCCGCCGTGCCGGCCGGCCCCGCATCGAGCGCTGAGCGTGCGTGCTCGGGGCTAGAGGTTCACGACCGGGCAGGTGAACGTCCGGGTGATGCCTTCCACGGCTTGGATCTGCGACACGACCATCTTCCCGAGGTCGTCGAGGGTTGGCGCCTCGGTCCGCACGATGACGTCGTACGGGCCGGTGACGTCGTCGGCTGCCACGACGCCAGCGATCGCTCGGGCGGCCTCGGCGACCTGTGCGGCCTTGCCGACCTCGGTCTGGATGAGCACGTAGGCGGTGATGGCCATGCCGGGACTCCTCAGCGTCGAATCGGTCGCAACGTGAGGAGCGTAGCGGTGGCGGCCGGTGGACGCCCCGGGATCGGGTCAGGACTGGAAGCGGGCCTCGAGGGCGGCGAGCTGGTCGCGGAGCGCGTCGGGGAGGGCGTCGCCGAAGGTGTCGAAGTGCTCGTGCGTGAGCGCCAGCTCCTCGGACCACTCGGTCGGGTCGACGGTGAGCGCAGCGGCGGTCCGTTCGACGTCGGTGGCAGACAACCCGTCGAGCGCGAGGTCCTCGGCGCGGGGCACGACACCGATCGGGGTCTCGACGCCGTCGGCGTCGTCTTCGAGTCGGCGGCAGATCCAGTCGAGGACACGTGAGTTGTCGCCGTAGCCGGGCCAGAGGAACGAGCCGTCGGCGTCCTTGCGGAACCAGTTCACGCCGTAGATGCGGGGCAGCTTCGACGCGTCGGTGCGCTCGGGCATCGAGAGCCAGTGCGTGAAGTAGTCGGCCATGTGGTAGCCGCAGAACGGCAGCATCGCGAAGGGGTCGCGGCGCAGGTCGCCGATCCCGCCGAACGCGGCCGCCGTCTTCTCCGAGCCCATCGTCGCGGCGACGAACACGCCGTGCTCCCAGTCGCGCGACTCGTACACGAGCGGCACCGTGGTGGCCCGACGCCCACCGAAGAGGAACGCCGAGATCGGCACGCCGTTGGTGTCGTCGTACTCCTCGGCGAGGATCGGGCACTCGGTGAGCGGTACGCAGAACCGGGCGTTGGGGTGTGCGGCCGGAGTGTCGGACTCGGGCGTCCAGTCCTGGCGCTTCCAGTCGGTGAGGTGCGCCGGGGCGGCGCCGTCGATGCCCTCCCACCAGACGTCGCCCTCGTCGGTGAGCGCGGTGTTGGTGAAGACGGTGTTGGAGTCGACCGTGTGCATCGCGTTCGGGTTCGTCTCGAGGTTGGTTCCCGGGGCGACCCCGAAGAACCCGTTCTCGGGGTTCACCGCGTAGAGGCGGCCGTCGGCACCGATCTTCATCCAGGAGATGTCGTCGCCGACACACTCGGCCTTCCAGCCCGGGATGGTGGGGATCAGCATCGCGAGGTTGGTCTTGCCGCACGCCGACGGGAACGCCGCGGCGACGTAGTGGACGCGGCCTTTCGGGCGCGTCAGCTTGAGGACGAGCATGTGCTCGGCGAGCCAGCCCTCGTCGCGGGCGATCACCGAGGCGATGCGGAGCGCGAAGCACT
>JBKJJI010000409.1:0-2755 GCA_046598115.1 Acidimicrobiia bacterium
GATTGGGCCGACGATTGGGCCGACGATTGGGCCGACGACGGGCCCGACGGCGGCGGCGGCGGCGACGCCCGCCCTGCGGTCGTCCTCGTGCACGGCGGGGGCTGGCGCGGCGGCGCCCGCACCGACCTCGACGCCGAAGGGCGAGCCATCGCCCAACGTGGTGGCGTTGCCATCAGCATCGACTACCGCCTCGCGCCGGCGCATCCCTCTCCAGCCGCGGTCGACGACGTGATCGCCGCGCTCCGATGGCTCGGCGACGATGCCCAGGTCCGCCGGTACGGGATCGACACGGCCCGGATCGCGATCGGGGGCGTCTCGGCCGGCGGGCAGCTCGCCGCGATGGCCGGTGTGCTGGGCCGAGGCTCCGAGCGCGTTGCCGCGGTCGTGACGTGGTCCGGCGTCTTCGACTTCGAGGCGCTCGACCAGCTCGACCCCGCGGTGTTGGGGTGCGACCCGAAGCGCTGCACCCGCCTCGCGGCGCGCGCGTCCCCGATCACCCACGTGGGTCCGGGAGACGCACCGATGCTGCTCGTCACGGCCCGGAACGACCAGATCACCCCCGTCGCCCAGGCGCACGCGATGGCACGGGCGCTGCGCGCGGCCCGGATCGAGCACGAGCTCGTCACGGTCCCGGGGCGGGGCCACGCGACGCAGCTCGTCGCCGAGGCCGCCGCACCGTCGCTCGACTTCCTCGCCCGGCACATCGGCCTCGGCTGACGCCCCGTCAGGTCCCGCGATAGCGTCGCCGGGTGCTCCCTCGGACGAGGCGGCCACTTGATCCAGGCACCACATCAGGGCACCTGACCAGGAGACGAATCGTGGACGCACGCGACCAGCTGTTCATCGGCGGCGAATGGGTCGAGCCCGAGGGCTCCGGTGTCATCGAGGTGATCTCGCCCCACACCGAGGAGGTGATCGGCTCGGTGCCCGACGCGTCCCCGGCCGACATCGACAAGGCAGTCGCCGCCGCCCGGCGCGCGTTCGACGAGGGGCCCTGGCCGCGCATGACTCCGGAGGAGCGGGCAGAAGGTCTGAAGCGCCTTTCGGGAGCGCTCCAGTCCCGCGCGCAGGAGATCGCGGACGTCATCTCGAGCCAGAACGGCTCACCGAAGAGCTGGTCGATCATGGGCCAGGTGTTCTCGGCGACCATGGTCCTCGACACCTACGCCGGGCTCGCGTCCGGCTATCCGTGGGAGGACCGGCGCGATGGCGCGCTCGGCGCGCCCGTGCTCGTGCGGCGCGCACCCGTGGGGGTCGCCGCCGGGATCATCCCGTGGAACGTGCCGCTGTTCATCATGGCGTTGAAGCTCGGCCCGGCGATGGCCGCAGGGTGCCCGATCGTGCTGAAGCCGGCGCCGGAGACCCCGCTCGACGCGTATCTCCTCGCCGAGGCGGTCCTCGAGGCCGACCTCCCGCCGGGTGTCGTGAACATCGTCGCGGCCGGGCGCGAGACCGGTGAGCACATCCTCACGCACCCGGGGATCGACAAGGTCAGCTTCACCGGCTCCACGGCCGTCGGGCGCCACATCGGCGCGGTCTGTGGGGGTCAGCTCAAGCGGTTCACGCTCGAGCTCGGCGGCAAGTCGGCGGCGATCGTCCTCGACGACGCGAACCTCGACGAGGCGACGATGGGCAACCTCGTGATGTCGGGTCTCATGAACAACGGCCAGGTGTGTGGCGCACAGAGCCGCATCCTGGTGAGCCGGAAGCGCTACGACGAGGTCACCGAGGCGCTGGGTGCCGCAGTCGGTGCGCTGAAGGTGGGTGACCCGCTCGACGAGAGCGTGCAGATCGGCCCGCTCGTCGCCGAGCGCCAGCGCGACCGGGTCGAGGGGTTCCTGGAGGCCGGGAAGTCGGCCGGTGCGCGTGTGGTCGTCGGCGGTGGGCGTCCGAGCGACCTTGACACCGGTTGGTACGTCGAGCCGACCGTGTTCGCCGACGTGACGAACGACATGAAGATCGCCCGCGAGGAGATCTTCGGTCCGGTGCTGTCGGTGATCCCCTACGACGACGAGGCCCAGGCGATCGCGATCGCGAACGACTCCGACTATGGCCTCTGCGGTTCGGTGTGGACGGCCGACGCCGAGCACGGCGCGGCGGTCGCCGCGCAGGTGCGGACGGGGGTCGTGGCGATCAACTCGTCGATGATCCTCGACTTCAACGCACCGTTCGGCGGCTTCAAGCAGTCGGGGATGGGTCGCGAGCTCGGGCCCGAGGGCGTGGACCCGTACACCGAGCTGCAGTCGATCATCCTGCCCGCCGGCTGAGCGGCGGACGTTCGTGTTGTCGGAGTGCATGGTTTCGGAGCAGAGGAGCCCGTCGTGGCCGTGATGTCGATGGCGCGCTTCAACTGCGTGCAGCCCGGAGTGCAGGCCGACGAGATGTCGGCGCGGTACCAGGCGTTCGTGGAGATGGCGGGGTACGCCGACGAGCACGGCTTCGCGTTGGTGACGCTCGAGGAGCACCACGGGGCCGACAACGGCTGGAGCCCGTCGCCGCTCGTCATGGCCGGGCTCGTGTTCGGGCGGACGAAGGCGATTGGGATCTCGCTCTCGGCGCTGCTCCTCCCGCTGCACGACCCGCTGCGCATCGCCGAGGATCTCGCCGTGCTCGACCTCGCCAGCGGCGGCCGTATGACCACCATCGTCGGGCTCGGCTACCGACCGTCGGAGTACGCCGCACACGGCAAGGACTGGTCGGCGCGCGGGGCACTCATGGACGACGCCATCGACACGCTGCTCAAGGCCTGGACGGG
>JBKJJI010000039.1:0-3081 GCA_046598115.1 Acidimicrobiia bacterium
GGGCACGCGCGGAACGAGAACCGGGCGGTGCGGGCACCGGCGCGCAGGACGCCGTCGCTGCTCGTGCGTCGGATCGTCCCGGGCGAGAGCGCCGGCGTGCTCGTGGCCGGTCGTTGCGGCCCGACGTTGGACTGTGGGGTGACGACGAGCGACGCGACGGCACCGCTGCCGGTCTCCGAACGGTCGCTCATCGGCCTCCACCCGCAACGGGTGTCGGGGCCGACGGATCGGGGCGCTGTGCCACGATGGCCGTCGCCTGCGCACCCGCGGGGCGCTCCATCGCCGTCATCGTCACCATCGTCGGCACCATCATTCGGGGGAGGTTATGGCACTCGCCGTCCAACGAGATCCCGACCGAGTAACGGGCGGCTTCGTCGAGTGGCTCCGGGACCGCGAGCCGGACCAGTCGATCGATGCCGTGGGCTTCGAGCGCCCGACCGACGGCTTCTCGAGCGAGACGTACCTCGTGGACGTCCGCAGAGCGGACGATGCCGGGACGCGCGACGAGCGCGTCGTGCTGCGCCTCCCCCCACTCGGTCCGGGGATCTTCCCCGCCTACGACCTCGCCCAGCAGGCGAGGGCCCAGGAGGTCGTGGCCGCTCACGGGATCCCCGCCGCGGTCCCGGTCGAGGTCGAGGACGACCACCGGTGGCTCGGCGCGCCGTTCCTCGTCATGCCGGCGATCCCGGGCCACGTACCCGACCCCACACCGCTCTCCGACGCGTGGCTCACCCGTGCGCCCGTCGACCTCACCACCACCCTCTATTCCGGGTACATCGACGTCGTCGCCGACATCAACGGCATCGACTGGCGCACGAGCGGCCTCGCCGAGGTGCTCCCGGTGCGCGACGACGAAGCCGAGATCGCGTTCTGGCGGGAGTACCTCGGCTGGTACGGCGACGGAGCAGTCCTGGTCCCCGCGCTGGCCGACGCGCTCGACTGGTGCGAGAGCCATCGGCCCGCCACAGAGCCGGAGCCATCGTTGCTCTGGGGCGACGTGCGACTCGGCAACATCATCTTCGACGAGGCGCGTGCGCCCGCGGCGGTCCTCGACTGGGAGATGGCGACCATCGGGACCGCCGAGCACGACCTCGGATGGGGACTCACCCTGGAGGCGCTGCAGGACGAGCTGCTCGGCCGGCGCGTGCCCGGCTTCCTCGACCAGCGCGACGCGATCGCCCGCTACGAATCCCGTCTCGGCCGGTCGGTGCAGCACCTCGACTGGTACGGCACGTTCGCGCTCGTCCGCAGCACGGCGATCATGACGCGTATCTCGTACCTCCACGAGCTCGCCGGCCAGTCGCCGTACCTCCCCATCGCCGACAACCCCGTCCTCGACTTCCTGGACCGGCGCATCAGCGCCGCAGGATGACGTCGTGAGCCCGACCCGCATGGCCGACACGATCGCAGCGCTCGTCCACGGTCGCGAAGGCGACACGAACCTCGGACTCCGCTTCGAGGGTGCGCGCTGGGAGTGGGGCGAGGTCGCGGCGGAGATGACGGTCCGCGGCGCGCTCCTCGAGCAGCTGGTACCCGACGAGCCCCGCCACGTCGGCGTCCTGCTCGACAACGTGCCCGAGTACCTCTTCATGATCGGCGGCGCGGCGCTCTCCAGTCGCGTCCTCGTGGGGATCAACCCCACGCGCCGGGGCGAGGAGCTCGCGCGGGACATCCGGCATGCCGACTGCCAGGCGATCATCACCGACGCGGGCTACGTCGGACTGCTCGACGGCCTCGACCTCGGCGCGGCGAACGGTCGCGTGATCGTCGCAGGCTCTCCGGAGCACGAGGCCATGCTCACCCCGCTGCGCGAGCCAGGTGCGGCTGCGATCGCCGCCGACCCCACGCCCGACGACCTCTTCATGCTGATCTTCACCTCGGGATCGACCGGCGCACCCAAGGCCGTGCGGCTCACCCAGGGGCGCGCCGCGCGTGCCGGCACCGGGCAGATGGGGTTCGGTCCCGACGACGTCCTCTACTGCATGATGCCGGTCTTTCACGGCAACGCGCTCATGGCGATGGTGTTCCCGGCACTCGGAACCGGCGCCTCCCTGGTGTTGAAGCGCAAGTTCTCGGCTTCGGCGTTCCTCCCCGAGGTGCGCGAGCACGGCTGCACGTTCACGAGCACGGTCGGCCGGGCGCTGGCGTACATCCTCGCGACACCCGAGACCGCGGGCGACAAGGACCACGAGCTCAAGTTCGTGCTCGCGCCCGAGTCCTCGACCACCGACATCGAGGAGTTCACGCGCCGCTTCGGGCCTCCCGTGTTCGGCGGCTACGGATCGAGCGAGAACGCGATCATCATGGTCCCGAGCCCCGGACAACCCCCGCACGCACTCGGCGTGCCGGGCCCCGGACTCGACATCGCCGTGGTCGACCCAGCGACCTCCGACGAGTGCCCCCGCGCGCGGTTCGACACCAACGGCAAGCTCGTGAACGCCGACGAGGCGATCGGCGAGCTCGTCGGGCGCAACGCGCTCGACCGCTTCGAGGGCTACTACAACAACGACGAAGCGACGCAGGAGCGGACCCGGTCCGGGTGGTACTGGTCGGGCGACCTCGCGTACCGAGACGCTGCCGACATCTTCTATTTCGCCGGCCGCAACGCCGACTGGTTGCGCGTCGACGCCGAGAACTTCGCGGCCGCGCCAGTCGAGCGGATCCTGCAGCGGTTCCCCGGCATGGCGGGCGTGGCCGTCTTCGGCGTCCCCGACGACCACACCGCCGACGACCAGGTGATGGCCGCGGTCGAGATGGCCGACGGAACAGCGTTCGATCCCACCGTCTTTGATGCGTTCCTCGCCGAGCAGCGGGATCTCGGCACCAAGTGGGCACCGCGGTACGTTCGGGTGATGCGAGCGCTGCCGGTGACCGCCACCAACAAGATCGACAAGCACCCGCTCCGGAAGGCGCGGTGGATCGAGACGGGGACCGACACGGTCTACTGGCGACCGGAGCGACGCGACCCGCTCCGACCGCTGCGCGCCGAGGACCGTGACGCGATCGCGCGCCGCTTCGCAGCGAACGGCCGCGCGGAGGTGCTCAGCCGATGACACCCGGCACCGGCACTGACACCGGCAC
>JBKJJI010000268.1:0-3258 GCA_046598115.1 Acidimicrobiia bacterium
AGCGGCGGGCGAGAAGGCCGTCGAGATGATCAAGACCCACGTCCGCACCACCTTCCGCCCGGAGGTGGTCGGCGACATCGGTGGGTTCGGTGGCCTGTTCAGCCTCGGTCGGCTCCCCCACAAGGAGCCACTCCTCGTCGCCTCGACCGATGGGGTCGGGACCAAGTCCGTCATCGCCGGCGAGATGGGCCGCTTCGAGACGATCGGTCTTGACGTCGTCGCGATGTGCGTCGACGACATCGCGACGTGCGGCGCCGAGCCGCTCTTCTTCCTCGACTACATCTCCGTCGGCAAGCTGGTGCCCGAGCACGTCGACCAGATCGTCGCCGGCGTGGCCCACGGATGCCGCGAGGCGGGGTGCGCGCTGCTGGGTGGGGAGATGTCGGAGCACCCGGGTGTGATGGCGGCAGGAGAGTTCGATCTCGTCGGCTTCGCGGTGGGGGTCGTCGACCGCAGCGAGGTCCTGCCGCGCGACGTGCAACCGGGCGACCGCGTCATCGGTCTCGCGAGCCCGGGGTTGCGCTCCAACGGCTACTCCCTCGCCCGCCGGGCGTTCGCCCGCACCGGCCAGGGGCTCGGCGATCCGGCGTGGCGCGGTGCTCGTCATTCGCTCGGCGCCGAGCTGCTGCGACCGAGCGTGATCTACGCGCCCGCGATCGCGTACCTGCTCCGCCACGTGGAGGTGCGCGCGTTCGCCCACGTGACGGGCGGTGGCATCCCCGGGAACCTCGCGCGTGCGCTGCCCGACGACTGCGACGCGGTCGTCGAACGCGGACGGTGGGAGGAGCCGCGCATCTTCTCCGTGATCCAGGCCGCGGGCGACGTCGCCGACGAGGAGATGGAGCACGTCTTCAACCTCGGTCTCGGGATGCTGGCGATCGTCCCGCCCGACGCGGTGCGCGCTGCGCTCGACGGCGTGCGGAGCGCGGGACACGAGGCCTGGCTCGTCGGGCGCGTGATCGACGGCCAGGGACGCGCCTTCGTCGAGCGCGATGAGCGCGGTTAGCGCGAAAAGCGCATGGGTCCGAAAGATGCCCGGAATCGTGTCGTTGGTACCCTTGGTGCACGATGAATGACCGTGCGGCTGGCCCGCGATCGCCCGATGCAGCAGGCTCCGATGCAGCGGGCTCCGATCCCGACGAGCTCCTCACGCCTGCGGAGGTCGCGGCGCTGTTCCGAGTGAACCCCAAGACGGTGACGCGTTGGCACCGCAGCGGCAAGATCTCGGCGATCCGAACCCTGGGCGGTCACCGGCGGTTCCGGGCCGAAGAGATCCGGCGACTCCTCGACGAGCGCGACGAGCCGGCAACGTCGTAGCGCCCGGCGTTCCCGGGCTCGGGGGCGGGGGAACTGGTGGCCGGGACCGGCGTCGATCCGGTGACCTCGCGCTTTTCAGGCGCGCGCTCTGCCAACTGAGCTACCCGGCCGGGTCGGCGACAACGTGCGTCGCCCCAGCGGTCCTGACGGGATTTGAACCCGCGGCCTCCGCCTTGACAGGGCGGCGTGCACTCCAAACTGCACCACAGGACCGTGCATGGCGGCGATGCCGCATTTGTGTCGACGGTTCGTGACCGGCCGCGCGCACGCTCCCGGTCACTGCCATCGGTGCCCCCAGGGGAATTCGAATCCCCGTTACCGCCTTGAAAGGGCGGCGTCCTGGGCCACTGGACGATGGGGGCTGGGTTCCCTGGCGGGACCGACTCATCGTAGCAAGGCGCCCTCGCGTCGACTCCGGTCGCGGACGCGCGATCGGCGGGAACGGACGTCCGGCTGACCGGCTGCGACCTACGCTCGATGCGAGGGTCGCTAGCTCAATTGGCAGAGCGCCGGGCTTTTAACCCGTAGGTTCAGGGTTCGATCCCCTGGCGGCCCACGCTCGACGCCACGCGTCGACCGGGGCGCGATGCACGCGTCAGGTCGTGCCCGCGACGCGTGTGAGCACGTCGTCGAACACCGAGGGGTCGTCGGCGTCGATCACGGGGAAGCCCACGCCGTGCTCGCCCTCCCAGTGGGTGCGGATCCCCGGGTTGTGCATGTCGGTGCCGTCGGGGAGGAAGAGGTGCGGGCTGCCGCGCACGTCGCCGGCTGCGGCACGGCGCCACTCCTCGATGATCCGATGCCGCGCCACGCCTGCATCGAAGTCGGCCTCGAGCCGGTCTTCGTCCACCGCGACGCAGTCCTCGGCGATCTCGAGGATGACGTGACGCATCGAGATGCACTTCGAGTGGCCCCAGAACGCGATGCGAAGGGCGCGGTCGAGCGCGTCGGCGGCCTCGGGGCCCTGGATGCGCGCGGCACGCACCGCCTCCAGCGGAGGGAGCATCGTGACCGGCCACTCCCACTCTCGTCGCTGCCACAGCTGCCACCCGGCGGCGGGAGCGAGCGCGCCGAGCACGGGGAGCTCGGCCTCGAGCATCGTCTTGCGGGTGCAGGAGTAGTTGAACAGCTCGATCGGGAAGGCGAGGTGCTCGAACGTCACCACTCCGTCGAGGCCGAGCCGCGTGCGCGTCTCGTGGAGGCGGTGGACCGTGAGGTGCGCCCAGGGGCAACCGATGTCGGACCAGACCAGGATCGTTCCGTCGGGCACGTCCATCAGGGTCATCCGGCGAGCGCCTCGGCGAGCGGGACCAGCGGGCGGTCGAGGGCCTCGGCGACGGCGGCGTTGGTGATCGCACCGCCCACGGTGTTCACCCCGAACGCGAGCTCGGGATCGGCCCCGGTCGCGGCGGCGACACCGATCATCGCGAGCTCTCGTGCATACGGCAACGTCGCGTTCGTGAGCGCATACGTGGACGTGTGCGGTACCGCCCCCGGGATGTTGCCGACGGCGTAGTGCACAACGCCGTGGAGCTCATAGACGGGGTCGGCGTGGGTCGTCTCGCGGGTCGTCTCGATGCAGCCGCCCTGGTCGACCGCACAGTCGACGATCACGGCACCCTTCTTCATCGCCCGGACGAGGTCTTCAGTCACGACGATGGGCGCCCGTCCGCCGGCCACCAGCACGGCGCCGATCACGAGGTCGGCCTCGATGCACGCGCGCTCGACCGCGCCGCGGTTGCTGGCAAGTGTCACGATGCGACCCTGGTGGATCTGGTCGACCCACCGGAGCCGGTCGAGGTTCTTGTCGAGGAGGAGGACCTCGGCCTCCATGCCCTGCGCGATCCAGGCCGAGTTCCAGCCGACGTTGCCGGCCCCGAGCACCACCACCCGAGCGGGCCGCACACCGGGCGCGCCGCCCATGAGCACACCGCGCCCACC
>JBKJJI010000122.1:0-7776 GCA_046598115.1 Acidimicrobiia bacterium
GACGGTTCAGTGTGGTGACGATGTCGCGGTTCACCTTGCCGACCAGCGCCATGCGCGCGATGTCGATCGTCTCGGCATCGGTGACCCGGAGACCGTCGATGAATTCCGGCTCCTTGCCGAGCCGACGCATGAGCGCGCTGATCTGCGGTCCGCCACCGTGCACCACGACCGGGTTCATCCCCACGAGGCGCATGAGGACGACGTCCTCGGCGAACAGCTCGGCGAGAGCCGGGTCCTCCATCGCGCTCCCGCCGTACTTGATCACGACGGTGCGTCCGGCGAACTCCTTGATGTACGGCAACGCCTCGGCGAGGACCGACGCCTTCGCGTGGGCGTCCCGGAGCCGATCTTGGGGTTGGGCGCTCACGACGTGCCCATGTTCTCGTCGACGTACGCGTGCGTGAGGTCGGTGAAGCGCACCGACGCCCGGGCCATCCCCTGGTGCATCGCGCAGGTGATGGTGATCTCCCGGCCGGCCATCGCGGCAACGAGTGCGCCCTCGTCGTGCAGGGTCGCGATCCCGTTGCGGCAGACCTCGATGCCGTTGTACGCGATGTCGACGCGCTCGGGGTCGAAGTAGGCCCCGCTGGCACCGAGCTCCGACAAGACGCGACCCCAGTACGGGTCCTGGCCGTAGAGCGAGCACTGGACGAGCTGGCTGCCGGCAACGGCACGCGCCGCGCGGCGGGCCTCCTCCGCCGACCGGGCCCCCTCGATCACCACCGTCGCGAGCTTCGTCGCCCCCTCGGCATCGGCTGCCATGGCCGCGGCGAGACCGTCGCACGCCTCGGTGACCGCCTCCACCAGCGCGTGGTACGCGTGCCCGCTCGACCCGATGGTCGGGTTGCCCGCGTTGCCGTTCGCGAGGAGCAGGACGGTGTCGTTGGTGCTCATCGACCCGTCGACGACGAGCGCGTTGAACGTGTCGCGCACGGCGTGCTCGAGCGCACCGTGCAGGGCCGACGGGTCGGCCGCGGCATCGGTGACCAGGACGGCGAGCATCGTGGCCATCGCGGGCGCGAGCATCGCCGCACCCTTGGCCATCCCGCCGACCGTGAACCCCGGACCACCCGAGATCTCGGCCTGGACCACCGCCTCCTTGCGAACCGTGTCGGTCGTGAGGATCGCGTCGGCGGCGGTGTGACCCGCCTCGACTGAGCTCGCGAGACTGGCCACGAGTGGCGCGATGCCCGCCTCGAGCGGCGCGATCGGGAGGGGGATGCCGATGAGGCCCGTCGAGCACACCAGGACGTCGTCGGTGCACAGACCCGTGCCCTCCCCCACCAGCTCGCAGGTCCGCAGGGCGTGCTCCCTCCCCGTCTCGCCGGTCGCGGCGTTCGCGTTCCCGGAATTGAGGACGACCGCGCCGGCCTGCCCGTCGCCCAGATGGGCTCGGGAGACCTGCACCGGCGCCGCGCAGGCGAGGTTCGTCGTGAAGACCCCGGCCGCCGCGGCGGGGCGACGGTCGGACGTGACGACGAGGGCCAGGTCGAGATCGCCCGATGCCTTGATGCCGCACGCGACGCCGGCGGCGTCGAACCCGGGGACCGCGGTGATGCTCATGGCATCAGGCCCACGGCCGTCAGGCCGGTGTCCTCGGCGAGACCGAGGACGATGTTCGTCGCCTGGATCGCCTGCCCGGACGCGCCCTTCACGAGGTTGTCGATCGCTGCGAGGGCGAGGACGGAGTCGGTGCGCGGGTCGTAGCGGACCGTCACGTGGCAGGCGTTCGAGCCCAGCGTCGCCTTCGTGGTGGGTGGCTCGTCGGTCACGACGACGAAGGGCTCGTCGGCGTAATGCTCCCGGTAGACGTCGAGCAGATGCTCGGTGGTCAGGCCCGGCGCGGTCGCGGCCGCGGGACGCGCGTGGCACGTGGCGAAGACGCCGCGCGTCATCGGGACGAGATGGGGCGTGAACAACACGGTCGCAACGGGAGCCCCGGCGGGCGCCACGCGCCCCAGGGCGTGCTCGATCTCACCCGTGTGCCGGTGCGTGAGCAGCCCGTAGGCCGCGTATGCCTCGTTGGCCTCCGAGAACAGGCTGGGAGCCGAGAGCCCCCGGCCCCGGCCCGAGACCCCCGATGCCGCGTCGACCACGATCCCCTGCGGCTCGACGAGCCCGCACGCGAACAGCGGCGCGAGCGCCAGCGTCGCGGCGGTCGGGTAGCAGCCGGGCGCGGCGACGTGCGGCACGCGCCCGAGATCGTCCCGACAGACCTCCGGGAGCCCGTAGGCGAAGCTCCCGAGGTGCGAGGGTGCGGCGTGCTCCTCGCCGTACCACTCGGCGTACGTGTCGGCCGGCAACCGGAAGTCGGCCCCCAGGTCGACGACGTGGGCCACACGGTCCACGAGATCGGGAACCAGTCCCTGGGAGTGGCCGTGCGGGAGCGCCACGAACACGACGTCGAGCCCGTCGAGGTCGGCGGGGTCGACCGCGGCGTAGTGCATCGCCGGGTACGCAGGACCGAGCGACGGGTAGAGGTCGGCGACCGCCGCGCCCGCGTTCGTCTCCGCGGTGACGGTGACGACCTCGAGCTCGGGGTGCCCGGCGAGGAGCCGAAGGAGCTCGGCGCCGGTGTACCCCGAACCCCCCACGACGGCGGCTCGGAATGCCATCCGGGTATCATACAGTTTACTGAATACTCATGCAACCCTGCCGACGTACCCAGTCGACGGACCTGCGCACCGCACCCGGTCGCCGCAGCGGCCAAGGTGTGTCCCGCTGCAGCCCCGCGTCAGCCCCGCAGACGGGCGTGGTGGGCCCGCTCGACCGCACCGACGACCTGGGTCCGGAGGTCGGCGACCTGGGCGTCGGTGAGCGTGCGGTCGGGTGCCCGCAGGCGCAGCGTGAAGGCGAGGGAGCGGTTCCCCGCACCGAGGTCGTCGGAGCGGAACTCGTCGAACAGCCGGACCGTCTCGGCGACCGGACCGAGGGTCGTCCGGATCGTCGCGGCGACCGCCCCCGCCGGCACGTCGTCGGCGACCACGAACGCGAGGTCGATGGCCGACAGGGGGAACGGCGACGGCGCCTCGTACGGACTTCCGGCGTCGTCGTCCAGGCTGCCGAGGACCGTGGTGAGGTCGACCTCGAACGCGGCGACCGTGCCGGTAAGACCGGCAGCGCCCACCACGTCGGGAGCCAGCTCGCCGACCACGCCGACATCGAGGACATCGTCGTCCGACTCGTGGCGCATCAGGATCCGCGCCGAGCGCCGCGGGTGCCACCCCGCGTGGGCGTCGGCGTCGCCGTGCGCATGCAGCGCGAGGCGCCCGATCCCGCCGAACCCGGTGCCGCCGAGTCCGAGTCCGAGCGCTGCACCGACCGCACCTAGCAGGTCGGTCGCGTCGAAGCCGTCGACCGGACGGGCCGCCTCGACCGGCCGTCGGTCGACGATCCCGCTCAGCACGACCGCCACATGCTGGCGCTCGTCGGGGAGCAGTGCACCGTCGACCGGGACTCCGAAGACCGCGCCCGCCTCGAAGAGCGTGACCGAACCCTGGCCGCGTGCTGCGTTGAAGCCGGCGGCCTCCAGCAGGCCCGGCAGCAAGGCGCTGCGCAGGACCGACTCCTCGGCCCGCAGCGGGTTCGCGAGCTCCACCGCGTCGACGATGCCGAAGCGTGCGAGCAGCGCCGGACTCACGAGCGGGACCGTCATCGCCTCGGAAGCCCCGGCGCCCATCAGCGCGTCGGCGATCGCGCGCATGCGCCGCTGCGTCGCGGTGAGGGCACCGACCTGGTGCTCGGGCTTCGGTACCGTCCGGCCGATCGCATCGAAGCCGACGCGACGGGCGACCTCCTCGACGAGGTCGATCTCCCGCTCGAGGTCGGGACGGAAGCTCGGAGCCACCGCAGCGAGCTCGTCACCGTGACCCGAGACCTCGATCCCCAGCGGGGTGAGCGCGGCGACGACCGCCTGGTCATCGAGGTCGGTGCCGAGCACGGCGTTCACCTTCGACGTGCGCAGCGCGATCGCGGGCCGGGCGAACGATCCGGCGGTCACGTCCTCGACCGCGCCCGCGACCCGGGCCTCGGCGACCTCCACGAGGAGCTCCATGGCGCGTGCAGCGTGGACGGCGACGCCCTCGGGGTCGATCCCCCGCTCGAAGCGGGCGCTCGCCTCGGAGCGGAGCTTCAGGCGCTTCGACGTCCGCGCGATCCCCATCCGTTCGAAGTAGGCGGACTCCAGCAGGATCTCGGTGGTATCGGGCCCGACCTCGGCCGTGGCGCCGCCCATGATCCCCGCGATCGCCTGGGGCGCGCGCTCGGCGTCGCAGATGAGGAGGTCGTCGGGCTCGAGCGTGCGCTCCACGTCGTCGAGCGTGGTGCACCGCTCCCCCGCCTCGGCCGCCCGCACGACGATCCCGCGCCCGGCCAGACGCCCCAGGTCGAAGGCGTGCAACGGCTGGTTCCGCTCGAGGAGGACGTAGTTGGTGACGTCGACCACGTTGCTGATCGGGCGCATCCCGGCCTTGCGCAGCCGCTGCTGCATCCATGCCGGTGAGGGTCCCATCGTGACGCGGGCGACGCGGGCGAGGTAGCGGGGGCAGGCATCGGGAGCCTCGACGACGACGGTCGCGTCGCCAGCGACACCGGGGTCGACCGACGGCGTCGCGACCGGCACGTCGAAGGGCTGCCCGAGATGTGCTGCGAGCTCGCGCGCCACCCCGATCACGCACATCGCATCGGGACGGTTCGGGGTGATCGACAGGTCGAACACGACATCGTCGAGACCGAGGACTGCCCGCACGTCGTCGCCGGGCGTCGCGGCCTGGTCGAGCACGAGGATCCCCGCGTGGTCCTCGCCGAGCCCGAGCTCCTGCGCGGAGCAGAGCATCCCGTCGGACACCTGTCCCCGGATCGTGCGTCGCTCGAGGACGAACCCGCCCGGGAGCGTGGCCCCGCTCGGCGCGAGCGGCACCAGCATGCCGGTCTCGATGTTCGGGGCGCCGCACACCACGCGGGTGGTCCCGTCGCCGAACTCCACGTCGGCGAGGCGCAACCGGTCGGCGTCGGGGTGCGGCAGCACCTCGAGGATGCGGGCCACCCGCACGCCGAGGACCTCGCGGCCGGGCTCCTCGACCGCCTCGACCTCGAGCCCGAGCTGGTTGAGGGCGGAGACGATCGTCTCGACCGGCGCGTCGGCCGGCGTGAAGTCGCGAATCCACGAGAGCGGGACGCGCATCAGAACTGCGCCAGGAATCGGACGTCGTTGTCGAAGAACGTGCGGATCTCGTCGATGCCGTGGCGGATCATCGCGATCCGCTCGAGACCGAAGCCGAAGGCGAAGCCCTGCCACTCCTCGGGATCGACCCCGACGGCGAGGAACACGTTCGGGTCGACCATCCCGCACCCACCGAGCTCGATCCAGCCGGTGTGCGAGCACACCCGACAGCCGTCGCCCCGGCAGAAGACACAGCTCACGGCCAGCTCGGCCGACGGCTCCGTGTAGGGGAAGAAGTCGGACCGGAACCGCGTGCGGACCGACTCGTCGTCGAACAGCCGCTTCGCGAACGCCTCGATGGTGCCGAACAGGTCGGCCATCGTGAGCCCGCGATCGACCGCGAAGCCCTCCATCTGGTGGAAGACCGGCGAGTGGCGGGCGTCGAGCGTCTCGTTGCGGTAGGTGCGCCCCGGGGCCACGACGTAGATCGGGGGCTCCTGGCCCTCCAGGGTCCGGATCTGGACCGGTGATGTGTGGGTGCGCAGCATCACCTGCTCCTCATGCCCGAGCCGGACGTAGAGCGTGTCCTGCATGGACCGGGCGGGATGGGCCGGCGGGATGTTCAGCGCCTCGAAGTTGTGCCAGTCGTCCTCCACCTCGGGGCCCTCGGCGACGTGGTAGCCGAGCCCCACGAAGATGTCCTCGAGCTCGCGTCGGACCTGGGTGACGAGGTGGAGATGCCCTTGCGCGCGACCGTGCCCGCCGAGCGTGAGGTCGAGGCGCGGCCCGCCGAGGGTGGCGGCGGCAGCCAGCTCCTCACGACGCCCGGAGAGCATCGCGGCGACGGCCTTCGAGTACGCCCCCAGCAGCTGTCCGGCCGCCTTGCGGTCGCCGGCATCGAGCTCCTTGATCGATTCCTTGGCGAGGGCCCCCGGCGACCGCTTCCCCGTGAAGCGCCGCTCCAGCTCGGCGAGCTGCTCGAGGTCGTTCGCCGCGGGGACGTCTCGCCGCGCGTCGGCGAGCGCCGCATCGAGACCGGTCTGCATCTCGGCGAGGCTCACGACGCCTCGCCACCCGTGCTCGGCCGGGGCGCACGTCGCTGGCGGGCGACCTCGAACGCCACGATGCTCGCGGCCATGGCCACGTTCAGCGACTCGGCCGGCGGCGCGAGCTCGATGGTGATCCAATCGTCGACCACTGCCGTGAGATCGTTGCCGAGGCCGTGCGCCTCGTTGCCGAGCACGATCGCACACGGGCCCGCGAGGTCGGCCTCGTGCAGCGGCTGCCCGCCCGAGGCACGGGTCGCGACCCGTCGTCGGCCGGTCCGGCCGAGGTGCTCGAGCGTCTCCATCGCGTCGCTTGCCTCCACGGTCGCGACGCCGAAGACGGCGCCGGCAGATGACCGTACGACCTTCGGGTTCGAGGCGTCGACCGACTTCCCGCACAGCACCACACCGGCGAGACCGGCAGCCTCGGCGCTGCGGATGATCGTCCCCACGTTGCCCGGATCGGACACGTCGACGAGCACCAGGACGGACCCGTCGTCGTCGATGTCGTCGATCGAACGCATCGGACGCTCGGCGACTGCGAGCACCGGCTGCGGGGTCCGGGTCGTGCCGAGCTTCTCGAGCACGCCTTCCTTGAGCTCGGCGACGCGGGCTCCCGTCGCGACCGCGCGCTGCACCAGGGGTGCGAATGCGCGCATGGAGCCGGCACCCACGTAGATCGCCTCAAGGGGGACGCCGCGATCGAGCGCGGCGCCGATGACCCGCGGCCCCTCGAGCCCGAGCACGCCCTCCTGCTCGCGGGCGCGTCGGTCGCGGAGGAGGGTCCGGAGTCGTTGGACCTCACCATGTCGAGGACCGAGCGCGTCGCTCAAGCGGCTTCGAGCGCTCCCCGCGCGGCCTCGACGAGGGCCCCGAAGGCCGCGTCGTCGCGCACCGCGAGGTCGGCCAGGATCTTGCGGTCGACTTCGATCTCGGCGAGCTTGAGACCCGCGACGAACCGCGAGTACGAGATGCCGTGGTTGCGGCAGGCCGCGTTGATGCGGACGATCCAGAGGCGACGGAACTCGCCCTTGCGCGCCCGTCGGTCCCGGTACGCGTAGCGACCCGAGTGCATGACTTGCTCGGTCGCCTTGCGAATGTGCCGGCTCCGGGCACCGGAGTAGCCCTCGGCGGCCTCGAGGACCGCGCGGCGACGCTTCTTCGAGTGGACGGAACGCTTCACGCGTGCCATGACAGTTGCTCCTGGTCTGGGGTGTACCCGACAGGTGCTGCCGGGTGGAGAGTGCGGGGTGGAGAAAGGCGGTCGACGCGGAGGTGCGGCGGCTCAGGCGCGGCCGAGCAGCCGCTCGACGCGCTTCTTGTCGCCACCCTCGACTGCCGCTGGACGGCCGAGGCGGCGGGTGCGGGTGCTCGACTTCTTCTCGAGGAGGTGCGACCGGTTCTGCTTGCGGCGCCGGATCTTCCCGCTTCCGGTGACTTTGAACCGCTTGGCGGCCCCTCGGTGCGTCTTCATCTTCGGCATCAGGTTGCTCCGGTCTCTGCCCCGCTCGCCGGGGTGGCGCCCGCCGCGGTCGCGGCGGGTGGTGTCGGGGGTATCTGGGGTGTCGG